>RFHC01000122.1 GCA_003696505.1 Deltaproteobacteria bacterium | reverse complement strand
CGTCGCGATTCCCTACGACGGGGCTCTCTCGCTCCCGCCCTTCCTCGCATCCATCCTGACGGTTTTCTGGCTCAGCGGCCTCACAAACGCCTACAACCTCCTCGACGGGATGGACGGTCTCTTCTCAACCGTCTCAGGGTCAGCGGCCCTTTTCATCTCCTTCGCCGGTTTCCTCCTGGGAAACACCGAGGCCGCCATCGTTGCCGCAATCCTCGGAGCCTCTCTTTTCTCCCTCATTCCGGAAAACTCTCCCCCTGCGCGAATCTTCCCCGGAGATTCGGCGAGCATGACGACGGGTTTCCTCCTCGGGCTCCTCACCCTCCTCTGCCTCCGGAAGCCGTCGGGAGAAGTGGAACTCTTCCCCGCTCTCCTCTTCCACGGCGTCGCGCTCTACGACACCGCCTTCGTTTTCACGAAGAGGCTCCTCGAGAAACGCTCCCCCTTCCTCCCCGGGCTCGACCACATCCACCACAGGGTCCTCGACCTCACCGGGTCCGTGGGGAAAAGCCTCCTCACGATAATCTCCCTCCACCTCCTCCTCTCCTTCCTCGGGTTCTCCCTCCTCTTCAGGGAAGCGACCCTTCCGGCACTCGCCGTGACGGGCCTCCTCGCCACAGCACTCCTCTCGTGGAGAAAAATTCGGCGCCTCTTTCTCGTGGCCGCAGGAGTGAGGAAAAAGGACAGCCCGGGCGGGTAAAACCGGAAAAATTTCCCACCCCTCGTGTATAATTCCCCCATGAAGAAGCAGAGCAGGAAATACCTCCTCCTCTTTGCCCTCTGGGTGTGCCTCATCTTCGTGCTCACATCAATCCCCAAAGCGGGAGGAATTTCCCCCTTCCCCCATTTCGACAAGGTTGCCCACTTCTCCGTCTACTTCGTGGCGGGGTTTCTCTTCTCCCGATACCTGCGTGAAGAGGGGAAAAATCGTGAATCGATTCTCATTATTACCATCTTCGTTATCAGCCTGGTGGGGGGAATTGACGAAATACACCAGAGGTGGATATCCGGCCGGGTCTGCTCCATCTACGACTGGATAGCCGACATGGCGGGAGGGGCCGGCGGTGCCTTCGTCGTCGTCGCCTCTCACCGCCTGAGAGAATTATTCCCCTCTCCGAAAAATGAATGACCGTTCATTTTTTTCTTGAAATAATTCCCCTCCTGGCGTATTATCTTCACGGTTGATTTCCAGGCAAATAACAACGATGGAGGTGGGTCGTGAAGATACTCGTGCCTGTAAAGCAGGTTCCGAACCCGGACGAGAAGGTAAAGATTAAAAAAGACGGGTCAGGCATTGAACTGGAAGGGGTGAAGATGGTCCTGAACCCCTTCTGCGAAATCGCCGTTGAGGAAGCCCTCCGGATGAAGGAGAAGCACGGCGGCGAAGTCGTCGTCGTGACTGTTGCGGGCAAGGATGCGGAGCTCCAGGTGCGGACCGCCCTCGCCATGGGAGCAGACAGGGCAATCCTCGTCGAAACGAACGAGGAGCTGGACCCGGCTGCCATCGCCAGTGCCCTTGCGAAGGTTTACGAGATGGAATCTCCCGACGTCGTCATCATGGGGAAGCAGGCGGTGGACGACGACTCGAATCAGGTGGGCCAGATACTCGCCGCGAAACTCTCCCTCCCTCAGGCGACCTTCGCTTCAAAGGTGGAGCTCTCTGAGGACCTGAAGAAGGCAACCGTGACGAGGGAGGTGGACGGCGGGCTCGAAACGATCGAGGTTGAACTCCCCGCCATCATCACGGCGGACCTCCGTCTGAATGAGCCGAGATACGCATCTCTGCCGGGAATCATGAGGGCGAAGAAGAAAGAGATGAAGGTGATCCCGATCTCAGAGCTGGGCATCGACACCGCCCCGAAAGTGAAAGTCCTGAAGCTTGAACCTCCAAAAGAGAGGGCCGGCGGAGTCATCGTCGGGAGCGTCCAGGAACTCGTTGAGAAGCTGAAGAACGAGGCAAAGGTGTTGTGATTTCACGAACTGCCATGGATAAATTCACAACGGGCGGGACTGAATCCTGCCCCCACGCAAGCACATGTGCCGAAATATTTTGCCACCGTAGGGGAGGGGTTTACCCCCTCCCGGGGAAGATTTATGACCGCGGAAAATCCAATTGAAAGGAGACCAACGATGAGCAACATACTCGTCATCGCCGAACATGTCGAAGGAAGTCTCAGGAAGACGACCCTTCACACGATAACTGCAGCAAAAAATCTGAGCCAGCTGGAAGGGGGCGAGGTCCACGTCCTCGTCATTGGGGGAGGAGGAGCTCCTTCCGTGGCAAAGGAAGTCTCCCGCTACGGCGTCTCCCGGGTTCTCGTGGCTTCTTCCGACGTTCTTGAAAACTACCTTGCAGAAGCGTGGGCGCCCGTTGCCGCCTCCATTATCTCAGAGGGGGGGTACGCCTTTGCTCTGGCACCCGCCTCCACCTTCGGAAAGGACCTCATGCCCCGCATAGCGGGACTTCTCGATGCACCGATGGCATCAGATATCATCGGCTTCGAGAAAGAAGGGGAAAACCTTCTCATCAAGAGACCCATGTACGCCGGTAACGCCATCGCAACGGTCGTTCTCGAAGGGACTCCGAAACTCATCACCGTGCGCCAGACGGCCTTCGACGCGGCAGGAGAGGAGGCAGAAGCCCCCATCGAAGAGGTATCACCTCAGGTCGACGCGTCCTCTCTGAAGAGCAGATACGTGAAAATGGAGGCAACGAAGTCGGAAAGGCCGGAGCTGACGGAGGCCCGTGTCGTCGTGTCAGCGGGAAGAGGAATCAAAGCCAAGGAAAACTTCGCCCTCATCGAGGAGCTGGCGGACCTGCTGGGCGCTGCCATCGGAGCATCACGGGCGGCGGTGGATGCTGGCTGGGCTCCCAACGACTGGCAGGTGGGGCAGACCGGAAAAATCGTGGCTCCAGAACTCTACATCGCCGTCGGGATTTCGGGCGCCATTCAGCACCTGGCGGGAATGAAAGATTCGAAAGTCATCGTGGCAATCAACAAGGACGAAGAAGCTCCCATCTTTCAGGTTGCCGATTACGGACTCGTCGCTGACCTCTTCAAAGCCGTCCCCGAACTGATCGAGGAACTGAAAAAAGCGAAAGAAGCCTCCTGAAAAAATCCCCGCAAACAGTTATCGGGCGGAGTCTCCCGACTCCGCCCTTTTCCCCTTCCCGATAATGACTGCCAGATAATTCCGTGTTATTCTTTTGAAAACTTGAAAACAGAGAGGGGGTAAGCGCCGTGGCCGTCCAGGTGAAGCTGAAATACCTTCCCGAATACTGGAAAAAGGGGACCGAGTTTCTCGGGGTCCGTTACGCCATCCTCTGCGGTGCAATGACCTGGGTGAGCGAATCCAGCCTGGTCTCCGCCGTATCGAACGCAGGAGGGTTCGGCGTCCTGGCGGGGGGAAACATGCCTCCCGACCTCCTCGTCGAGGAGATAAAGAAGACGAAGTCAAAGACGGACCTCCCCTTCGGCGTCAATCTCATCACCATCGCCCCCAACTTCCGGCCTCAGCTTGAAGCCGTTCTGGATACGGACGTGGAAATCATCTTCTTCGCAGGCTCCATCCCGTCCGGGGCTGACATCAAAAAAGTCAAGTCAGCGGGGAGAAAGGTGGTCTGCTTCTCCCCCATCATTTCGCTGGCGAAGCGTCTCCTCCGTCAGGGAGTGGACGCCCTCGTCATCGAGGGGAACGAAGCGGGAGGGCACATCGGACCCGTCGCCACCTCCGTTCTGGCTCAGGAATTCCTCCCCGTCATCAAGGACGTCCCCGTATTCGTGGCTGGAGGAATCGGAACGGGGGAGATGATCGCCTCTTACCTCATCATGGGAGCTTCCGGAGCACAGCTGGGAACCCGCTTCGTGGCAGCGAAGGAGTGCGTTGCCCATCCCCGGTTCAAGGAGGCCTTCATCCGCGCTTCCGCCAGGGACGCCATGCCCACGGCGCAGTTTGACCCGGCAATCCCCGTCATCCCTGTGCGCGCCATCGTCAACGAGGGGACGAAGGAGTTCAACTCCCTCCAGCTGGAACTCCTCGCGAAGTTGAAGAAAGGCGAGGTGACCCGGGAAGAGGCCCAGATAAAACTGGAGGAGTTCTGGGTCGGTGCGCTGAGGAGAGCCGTCGTCGAGGGAGACATCGAGCGGGGTTCCCTCATGGCCGGGCAATCCGTCGCCTTCGTTACGAAAGAGCAAACCGTGGAAGAGATATTCGTCGAACTTCTCGAAGGAGCAGAAAGGAAACTCAGGGAAATCCACGAGGGGAGCAAACGATGAAGAAACTCCTGGAAGAAGAGCAGAAAAGGAGAGGGGGCCGTTCCACATACGAGGATGCCCTCAGCCGGCTCGACCAGGCAAAGGAGTACCTCGACATTTCCCCGGAGGTGGTGGAGAGGCTGAAGCACCCCAAGAGGGTCATCATCGTTTCCGTGCCGGTCCGGAAAGACGACGGAACGCTCGAGGTTTACCAGGGCTATCGGGTCCAGCACGACGACACGAGGGGACCCACGAAGGGGGGAATACGCTTCCATCCAGCCGTAAATCTCGACGAGGTGATGTCCCTCGCCTTCTGGATGACCTTCAAGTGCGCCGTTGTGAATATCCCCTTCGGGGGAGGGAAGGGAGGCGTCCAGGTAAACCCGAAGGAACTTTCCCGCATGGAAATCGAGAGGCTCTCACGATCCTACATCGACGCCATCGCAGATTTCATCGGGCCCGATTCAGACATCCCCGCTCCCGACGTCTACACGAACGAAACGATCATGGGGTGGATGGCGGACCAGTACAACATCATCCGCAGGAGCAACGTCCCTGCCGTCATAACGGGCAAGCCGACTTCCCTGGGAGGGTCAGAGGGGAGGAGGGAAGCCACGGGGAGAGGTGGCTTCTACGTGGCCATTGAACTCGCCAAGAGGCTCGGCCTCAAGCCGGGAGAATCCACCGTGGCCATTCAGGGATTCGGGAACGCCGCCTATCCCTTCGCCCGGCTGATGAGCGAAGAGGGATACCGCGTCGTCGCCGTTTCCGATTCAAAGGGAGGGATATACTCCGAAAAAGGGCTGAACGTGGAGGATATCAAGAGGTATCGGGACGAATCAAAGCACCTGGAAGCCGTTTATTACGATGCCTCCGTCAAAGACTTCGTCAAAGAAACGTCTCACACTCACATCACGAACGAAGAACTTCTCGAGCTCCCTGTCGACCTCCTCGTCCCCGCGGCGCTGGAGAATCAGATAACGCAGGAAAACGCTCATCGGGTCAAGGCGAAAAACATCCTCGAACTCGCCAATGGACCTGTCACGAGCGAAGCAGACATCATCCTCCATGAAAGGGGAATCAGGGTCATTCCCGACATCCTGGCAAACGCCGGCGGAGTCGTCGTCTCCTACTTCGAGTGGGTCCAGAACAGGACGGGATTTTACTGGACGGAATCGGAGGTTAACGAAAAGCTTGCTGCCATTATGAAGAGGGAAGCGAGCATCGTCTACCAGAGGGCGGAATCGCTGGGGATATCTCTCAGGACAGCCGCGTACGTCGTCGCCCTCGAAAGGATAGGATCCGCCATATCCTCCAAGGGAACGGCGGAATATTTCCGCGACGGGAAAAACTGAGAGAGGTCAGACGGCGAGATATTTCTCGATGACTTCCCGGGGGAGTTCCTCCTTCGACCCGCTCACCTTAATCTGACCGTTATCCATGATGTAAATCCTGTCGGCAAGCGCCATGATGAACGGGAGGTTCTGGTCCGTGATGAGCATGGAGAGCCCCTCTTTCTTCAGGTGGCTCAACACGCCGGCAATCTCCCGCACAATTGCGGGAGCCAGCCCCTCAGAAGGTTCGTCTATTACGAGCAGACGGGGGTTCGTGAGAAGCCCCCGGGAAATTCCCACGAGCCGCCTCTCTCCCCCGCTCAACTGCCCGCCCTTCCTCTTGAGCAGTCCCCTGACCTGGGGGAAGTGCTCGAAAACGTAGTCGGGAGTGAAATACCCCTCCCTGAGAGAGAGGGCAAAGTTCTCCTCCACCGTGAGGTTCGGGAAAACTCCTCCCCTGTCCGGAATGAAGGTGAGCCCCATTCTGGCAATCTGATAAGGTTTCCTCTCTGTTATATCCTCCCCCTCGAAGAGAATCCGGCAGTCCCGTTTCTCCACCATCCCCATGATGCTCATGAGGGTCGTCGTCTTCCCCACGCCGTTTCTCCCGATGAGGGCGACGATTTCTCCCTTCCCGACGGAAAGGTCCACGTCGAAGAGGATCTGACTCTTCCCGTAAAAAGCCTTCAGCCTCTCAACGGTGAGTATGTTTTCCCTTTCCGGCATCATTCCAGCCCGCCCAGGTACACGTCGATTACCCTCTGGTCGTTCTTTATCTCCTCGGGAACTCCCCGCGCGATGAGTTCCCCCCGGTGCATGACGGCAATCTCATCAGCCACCTTGAAGACCGAATCCATGTCGTGCTCGATGAGGACGACTGCAAGCCCCCTCTCCTTCAGGGAAAAAATGACGTCGATGATTCTTCCCTTCTCAGCGGGGGTAACCCCCGCGAGAGGTTCGTCGAGGAAGAGGATTTCCGGCTCCACGGCCAGGCACATGGCCATCTCCAGCAATTTCTGGTCTCCGTGCGATATGTTTGCCGCAAGGGTCTCCGAAACGTCCTGAAGGTTGAGAAGGGAGAGGAGTTTCTCCGTCTCCTCCTCCAGGTCTGCTCTCCTCTTCCGGGACAGGAGAGGAATCCTCACGTTTTCCCTCACCGTGAGACCCTGAAAAATATTCGTTATCTGGAAGGTCCTTCCCACACCCAGGGAGACACGCCTGTCGGGCGGAAGATTCGTGATGTCCCTCCCCCGAAAGTACACCTTCCCGCCGTCCGCCCGGAGCACTCCCGTGCAGACGTTGACGAAAGTCGTCTTTCCCGCCCCGTTGGGGCCAATGATGGCGGTGATGACTCCCGGCGTGAAGGAGAGGCTCACGTTTCCCACGGCCACGAGGCCGTCAAAACGCTTCGTCAGGTTTTCCGTCCAGAAAAATTTCTCCATCACTCCTCCCCGCCGGAAACGAACCGGGAGAGAATCCTGTCATAGACGATGCCCACTATCCCTCCCCGGAAAAAGAGAACGATAGCCAGGATGACAAGTCCGAGGAATATCTGCCAGTACATCGTGTATTTCGTAATGTAATCCTCTGCGAGGACGTAGACGAAGGTCCCGACGATGGGCCCGGCGAAACTCTGTGGACCTCCGATGAGGGTGGCGATGACGGGAACGGCCGAAAACGACCAGTGAGAGACGGCGGGGGTAACGGCCCCATCGAGGAGAGTCCAGAGGATTCCGGCCACACCGGTGAAAAGGGCCGAGAAGACGAAGGCAATCATTCTCACCCGCCTGACGGAGTGCCCCGAAAAGAGGACCCTCAGGTCGTTTTCCCTCACTCCCCGCAGGAGGAGGCCGAAATCGGAGGAGAGAATCCGGTAGACGACGGCCATGGACACGAAGATGACCGTCCAGGAGAGGTAGTAAAAAGCGCGGACCGACATTCCCCTGCTGATTCCCGCAAGTCCGTCTTCTCCTCCCGTTACGTGCCTCCACTTCATGACGATTCCCCAGAAGAGCATCGAGAGGGCGAGGGTCACCATGGCGAAGTGAATCTCCTTGTGGCGAAGGGAGAGAAATCCCGCAACGAGAGCGAAAAGGAACGTCACCAGGAGGCCGATGAGGAGACCCGTCCAGAGGGGCCAATCCAGGACGAGAAGGGCTATCCCCAGCCCGTAGGCCGCTCCGGAGAAGAAGAGGGCATGGCCAAAACTGAGAAGTCCTCCGTAACCGAAAAGGACGTTGAACGCAACGGCATACAGGGAGAGAATTCCTATCCGGGCCATGAGGAATGTGCCGTATTTCCCTCCAAAGAGGGGGAAGAGGAAGACGAAGAGGGCGAAGAGGGCAAAGGGTGCTGTTTTTCTGACGTCAAACTTCACCGAATATCCCCTCCGGTTTCACCACGAGTATCGCTGCAAGGACGAGATAGGGAATTGCCATCGTCAGGTCGGCGAAGTAGAGAGCACCGATTCCCTCTGCCACGCCGATTATCAGAGATGAGACGAAGGCCCCCTTGATGTTTCCGAGCCCTCCCATGACGGTGACGATGAAAGAATAAATGATGATGTGCTCCCCCATGCCGGGAGAGGCCGCGCTGATGGGGAGAGAGAGCGCCCCGCCCAAACCCGCCAGAAAAGACCCGAGGAAGAAAGCCGTGGCGTAAAGGACTTCGGGATTTATGCCCGTCGCCGTGGCCAGCTCGTAATCGGAAATCATGGCCCGTATCATCATCCCCCACTTCGTCCTGTTGATGAGGAGGTAGAGGAAGAAGCCGATGAGACACCCGATGGCGATAAGGTAGAAGGAAAAGAGGGGAAAGCGCCGCCCCATCATCTTCACCGTCCCTATTCCCAGGCTCGGCATCATCTTCGGGACCGTCCCCCAGAAAAACCTCACCACGTCTTCGAACACGAGGACGAGCCCGAAGGTGAGGACGAGCTGGAAGGGAACGGGGAGGAGATAGGAGAAGCGGATAAGCCCCCTCTCGCAAAGGACGCCGACAGTCCCCACGAGAAGGGAGGCCCCGACGACGGAGAGGACGAAGTTCCCCGTCAGGGAATGAAGGGCGAGAGTGAAGTAAGCCCCGAGCATGTAGAAGGAGCCGTGGGCAAAGTTCAACACCCGGGTGACGCCGAAAGTGAACGTGAGCCCGACGGAAACAATCCAGTAGAGCATCGCCGTCGAGAGCCCGACCAGGAGCTGGAAGATGAGAGACTCAAAACGCATTCAGACGCACCTTCCCCTTACATGTGGAAAGGGAGCGCCCCATCTGGAGCGCTCCCTGCTTCTCCTTTTCTGATCAAACCTTCGTGAAGGGCGGATAACCCGTGTAAGGCGGAACCTCATCAAACGGAGGCCGCCGATAGTACATCTCCGCGGGGACCGCCACGAGATTTTCCAGAACGGGAATCGGGAACTTCGAGTCCCTCTTCACCTGTCCGAAAGGCACCTCGTACACTGCCTGATGGTCTTCTTTCCTCAGATGCACCCTCCCCAGCGGCGAGTAGAAGGTCAGGTCTTCGAGGAACTTGATGTGCGTATCCACGTCCAGGGTCTCCGTGGCTTCGACGAGCTGCTTGATGAGGTAGACCGCCGTGTAGGAAGTGGTCCCGGAATAGGCGGGGAAGTGCTTCCACTTCTTGTAATGCGCCTTCACGAAGTGAGCGTTGAGAGGAGTGGGCGGATAGGACCAGACGTACCGTCCCGACACCCAGGCTCCCTCGGGATACTCTTTCGCCAGCGCCTCCATAGCGTCGATGGAGTATCCCATCGGGTTTATCCACGCATATCCTCCGTCGTATTTGACCTGGTCGAAGAGACCCATTTCGATGGACTGACGGACGAAGGTGAACAGGTCCACCCCCCACTCGACGGTGTGAATCCCGTCCGGCTTCTTGTCGAGGATGGAGGAGATAAAGGGCTTGAAGTCAGTGGTTCCGATTTTCGCCCACGCTTCACCGACAAACTCCACATCGGGGCGAAGTTTCTTCAGCGTCTTCTTGAAGAGGTCCCAGGAATCGTAACCGTAGGCATAATCGGGATGCACGCAGGCCCACCTCTTCGCCGGCAGGCGGGACGCAACGATTGCTGCCATGATGCCGTCCTGATAGACGTTGGCAGCAAGGCGGAAGACGTGCTTGTTCCCCTTCTTGTAGACTTTCTCCTCCGTCAGCTTGTGAGTTGCCGCGTGGGTCACGAAGAGGAGTTTGTTCAGCTCAGGCATCACCTCGGATACGCCGAGGACGACGCCGGACGAATCGATTCCGATGAGAAAGTCGACGCCTTCCGACTCGACGAGTCGCCTCGCCTGCTTCGTGGCCTCCGCCGGCTTCCCCTTCGAATCGGCGTAGACGATTTCCACGGGGCTCCCCATGATTCCCCCGGCAGCGTTAATCTCTTCCTCGGCCAGCTTCGAGCCCCTCTTCTGCAGCTCTCCGTACGTCCCGAAGGGACCGGAAAAGATCGCGATGTGGCCGATTTTGATCTTCTTCTTCAGCTTCTTCTTCTTTTTCTCTTTCGCCAGGGCCTCGGTTCCTCCCAGAGCGCCGCAGACGAGGACTCCCGCGCCGGCAAGACCCAGGTTCCTCAAAAACTCTCTTCTCGTCTGTTTCCCCTTCATCCTTGCACCTCCTTCCCAGATTTTCCCCCTCCCGTCACCCTTTCCACCCTCTTCGCCTTGAACGCAGTCCTCTCGAGGGTGTCGGGAGGAAGGATTTCCACTTCAGGCGTCACGAGGAGCTCCTCGCGAAGCGCCTTCTTCAATTTTCCCTCTATTGTGCTGTCCGGGAGATTCACCCCCTTATTACTTTTTTCTACTATAACCGTGCACGTTTCCAAAGACCTTTCTTCATCTGTCACGAATCGAATCCGGTATTCGTCAGAAAGTTCGGGGAATGACCGCACCACCTTCTCCACCTGGACGGGGTAGAACTTGGCACCCTTGTATATGAGAAGGTCGTCCGCACTCCCGAGAATTCCCCCCGGCGACCGGGCCAGGGTCCTCCCGCAGGCGCACCGGGAAGTGACGACTTTCGCGTAGTCGTTCGTCCAGTATCTGATGAGAGGGGTCCCCTCCTTGGTCAGGTGAGTGAGGACGAGAACCCCCACTTCTCCCTCTGCGCACGGTTCCATCGTATCGGGGTTTACGACTTCCACGAGGAAGTGGTCCTCCGCCCAGTGGAGGCCGTCTTTCGCCTCACACTCCGCAGCGAAGGTGGGGCTCATCTCCGCCAGACCGTAGTAATCGAAGGCGTCTATCCCCAGACGCCTCTCCAGCTTCTCCCTCGTGGAGGGGACCTCGGTGCCCGCCTCGCCACCGAAAGCCCCGATTCTAAGGCTCGTTTCCTCTCCCTCAAATTCCCCCTCGATTTTCTCTGAAAGGTAAATCCCGAAGGAAGGAGTGGCGAGGATAACCGTGGGTTTAACTGTCTTCAAAAAATAGAGCTGCCTCCTCGTATCTCCTGCCCCTATGGGGATGACGAAGCAGCGGAGGCGGCGCGCCGCGTAGTGGACAGACATTCCCGCCACCCAGAGGCCGTAGCTGAAGGCGTTCTGAATGATATCTCCTGGCCTCACCCCGAACCCCCAGAGGGTCCGGGCCGTGAAGTGGGTGATGTTCTCCACGTCGCTTTCCGTCCAGAGGGTGTTGACGGGGTTTCCCGTCGTCCCCGATGAAGGGTGAAGTTCGCGGACCCGGTCGAGAGAGGTAAGGGGATACCTCCCGAAGGGAGGGTAAAGGGCCTGCTCCCTCCTCAAATCCTCCTTCTTGATGACGGGGAATCGGGAGATGTGGGAAAGTTTCTCCAGATGGGAGGGCTTGACGCCCGCTCGGTCATACAGTTCCCTGTAAAACTCCGATTTCTCGTAGCATCTCTGGACCTGCCATTTCAGGCGTTCCAGCTGGAGCCTCTTTATCTCTCTTCTCGGAGCAGTCTCGACGGCAGCCTCATAATATTTCTCCCCCATTCGTTCCCCCCGTAACGATATGGCGATGAAAACCCCCCTACTCACAAATCGTGCCACAGAGAAGGACTCCTCTCCGCCGCTCTGGAAAAGGATGGAGCCTTCAAAAAATAACCCTTAATAATCAACTCGTTATGGGAATGTCACCTTGCCGCCATCCCTGAGTTTCCCTCTCCCCGCAAGCCACGGAGTGGCCTGCGAGTCCGGAAGGGGAAAAACGGGAGACGGAAAATGTCAGGCTTTGCGAACATTGATTTTCGGATTGTCGGACATTTGTGGTATAAAAAATTGTCCTTTCGAAAGGACAGGGGCGGAGAAACGGTAAAATTCAGTCACTTCTCTTTCCCTTCCTCCCGGGCATAATTCTTGAGGAAGGGAGAAGTGGACGAAACTCAGGGAGGTGGGGGAATGGAAAATCTCTTCAGGGTCGACGGAAGAAAAGCCCTCGTGACCGGGGCAAGCCGCGGGATTGGCCGTGCCGTTGCCCTCCTCCTCGCCGGGGCGGGGGCGGAGGTTATCCTCGTCAGCAGAGATGAAGAGGCGCTCAGAAGTCTCGCCGACGGGATAAACTCCTCCGGGGGGAAGGCGCACATCGCCCCGGGAGATGTGGGAAACCCGGAATCTGTGGAGAGCGTCTTCGAAAAAGTGGGGTCCATCACCGACACGCTCGACATCCTGGTCAACAACGCCGGAATCAGCCCCCACTACAAATCTTTCGAGAAGTCTCCGGAGGAGGATTGGGACAGGATGTACGCAGTGAACCTGAGGGGGGTGTTCCTCACCACGAAGAAAGCTTTCCCCTACCTGGCCAAGAGAGGCGGGTCCGTCATCAACGTCTCCTCCATCGGCGGAATCATCGGTCTCCCGAGAATTGCCGTCTACTCTGCAACGAAGGGAGCCCTCACCACCTTCACGAAATCTCTCGCATGGGAGTGGGCACGCCACGGGATTCGCGTTAACGCCGTCTGCCCCGGTTTCGTAGAGACGGAAATGACGGCGGGAATCAGGGAACACGATGTCCTGAGAGAGCAGTGCCTGTCGAGAATCCCTCTCGGCAGGTTCGCAAAACCGGAGGAGATTGCCCGCGTCGTCCTCTTCCTCGCCTCACCCGCCTCTTCCTACGTAACGGGACACCTCCTCATCGCAGACGGAGGGTGGACGGCGGGATGATGAGAATTTGCGAACTTGCCCCCCGCGACGGGATTCAGGTTTTTCGAAACTTCATTCCGACGGACCTGAAGAGAGAACTCGTCGACGCCATTTCCCGCTCGGGAATCGGGGAAGTCCACGTCACTTACTTCGCTCACCCCCGGGTTATCCCGCAGGTATCAGACGCGGAGAAACTCTGCTCCCTCATCGAGCGCAGGCCGGAAGTGACATACATCGGCTTCGTCCCCAACGAGGTGGGACTGAGGAGAGCGCTTCACAGCGGGATGGACCGCATCTCTTTTTTCATCTCCGCTGAGGAAACGGAGAACATCCGGTTTTTCGGACGCCCCCGGGAAAGGATGCTGGAAGAGTTCGTCGCCATTACGAAGGAGGCGAGAAATTCGGGGAAAGAGGTGGAGGGTTTCGTCGTCCGGGTCATGGAGAGGGAGAACAGGGACGAGGCCATGCGCCTTGCCGAGGCGCTCGTGAGAGCTGGCATTTCCATTCTCTACTTCAGCAACTTCGGAATCCCCGTGACGCCGAAAGAAGTCAACGACTTTTTCACCACGACGCTCGGGAAGTTTCCCGTTGAGGTGGGGCTCCACCTCTACGAAGAGAGAGAGAATATCCCCGACATCATCGATGCAGCGCTCGACGCCGGTGTGAGGCGCTTCTCCACCTCTGCGGGAGGAATAGGCCTGAGGGAAATAGGGGGGAGAAGAGTCGCTCTCCCACCAACGGAACTCGTCGCCGAGAAAGGAAACCTCAACTCCGTCCACATGGAGGAGGTTCTCGCTGTGGTGGAAAGGATAACGAAAATCGTCGAGCCCGTGGGGGAACTGTGACGAAAAAGGAGAGACAGTCAAGGAGAAACCAGATTCCCCCACCCTTCCAGGTCATGGTGGGGACGAGCGACGGGCTCAACCGGGCAATCGCAAGGGGTGTGCGCGCCAGCAGAAGCGACAGCAACGTCCTGATTCTGGGAGAGCACGGAACGGGGAAGGAGCTTCTCGCACGGGCGATTCACGTCTCAAGCTCCCGGAAAGACGCCCCCTTCATCAAGGTGAACTGCGCCGCCATTCAGGACTCCCTCATCGAATCCGAGTTCTTCGGTTACGAGGAGGGAGCCTTCACGGGAGCCAGGAAGGAGGGGAAAAAAGGATTCTTCGAGCTCGCAAACGGAGGGACTCTCTTCCTCGATGAAGTGGGGGACCTCTCTCCCGCTGCTCAGGCGAAACTCCTCACCGCCATTCAGGAAAGGGAATTCATCAAGGTGGGGGGAGAGCGGATGGTGAACGTGGACGTGAGAATAATATCCGCCACCAACAAGAACATCCGCCAGATGGTGGAAGAGGGAACTTTCCGGGCCGACCTCTATTACCGCCTCAACGTCATCGAAATTCACCTCCCCCCTCTCAGGGAGCGGAAGGAGGACATAGAAGTCCTGGCAAATTACTACCTGCACCGCTACTGCAAGAGAAACGGGCTGAACAGGGTTATATCCCGCGAAGCCATGGAGTACCTCCGGAATCACCGGTGGGAAGGGAACGTGAGGGAACTCTTCAACGTGGTTGAATACGCGATTGTCATCAGCGACGACGTGACCATCACCCCCGACCACCTCCCCCCGTACATCGTCGACGAAGAGGACAGAGCGAGGGAAAAGGGCGAGACGGCGGAGTTCTACGACGACCTTCTCGTCAAACTCGAGAGGATGGGGTGGAAGGAGTTGATGAACGAAGTGGAGCGGAACCTCCTCGCCCGGCTCCTGAAAGAACCCATCTCCCGGACAGCGATGATCCGGAAGATGAAGATAAGCAGGACGCAGTTTTACGACAAATTGAAGAAGTTCGGACTCGACGAAGAGGGATGAAAAGGAGGGAACGATGAAGAGCGTCGTCATCGTAAGCGCCGTGAGGACGGCAATCGGAGACTTCGGCGGAGCCCTGAAGGACTTCCTGGCGGGACAGCTGGGAGCCGTTGTCGTCAGGGAAGCCGTCAAAAGAGCGAATGTGGACCCCAACGAGGTGGACGAAGTTATCATGGGGAACGTTTTTCAGGCCGGGCAGAAGGCGAACCCGGCCAGACAGGCCTCCCTCGGGGCAGGACTACCCGTTGAGGTGCCCGCGCTCACCGTGAACAACCAGTGCGCCTCGGGGATAAGAGCCATCTCTGCTGGAGCCGACCGCATCATGGCGGGAGAGGCCGAGGTCATCGTCGCCGGCGGATGCGAGTCGATGACAAACGTCCCCTATCTCCTGACGAAGGCGCGGTTCGGTTACCGCCTGGGGAACGGAGAAATTCACGACTCCCTCTATTACGACGGGCTCGTGGACTGCTTCTACAACTATCACATGGGGGTGACCGCCGAAAATCTGGCAGAGATGTATGACATTTCCAGGGAAGACCAGGACAGGCTCGCTTACGACAGTCACCAGAGGGCGGTAAAAGCGATCAGAGAGGGGAAGTTCGACGAGGAAATCGTTCCTGTGGAGGTTCCACAAAAAAAGGGTGAACCGATTCTCTTCAAAACGGACGAGCACCCCCGGGAGGACACGACGCTGGAGCGCCTGGCAAAGCTGAAACCGGTCTTCAAAGAAAACGGGACGGTCACCGCGGGCAACGCCTCGGGGATAAACGACGGTGCAGCAGCCGTCGTCATCATGAGCGAGGAGAAGGCAAAGGCACTGGGAGTTTCCCCCATGGCGCGCATCGTCTCCTACGCAATCGCCGGGGTAGACCCGAAGATAATGGGCTGGGGACCCGTCCCTGCAACGGAGAAGGCTCTGAAAAAGGCGGACCTCTCCCTTTCGGACATCGGCCTTGTCGAGTTAAACGAAGCCTTCGCCGCTCAGGCCCTGGCCGTCATCAGGGGTCTCGGACTCGACTGGGAGATAACAAACGTCAACGGGTCAGGCATCTCTCTCGGACATCCCGTGGGGGCGACGGGGTGCCGAATGGTCGTTTCCCTCATCCACGAGATGTTCCGACGGAAGGTCCGTTACGGTCTCGCCACCCTCTGCCAGGGGGGAGGAATGGGGACGGCCCTCATCATAGAAAACCTGAGAATTTAAGAAGCGGGAGAATCTTTTTCTCTGGAATGGGATGGCCCCTGATAGTTCTCTCTCCCTTGTGAGATAATCTTTTCATGGACGTCTCCACGGTGAGAGAAAGGGGGGCTATTACCCTCCCTCTATCAAGGCGGGAAGAATACTCCGCCGTTATCGACGACGCCTTCGAATTCCTCCGGGTAAAGGACCTTCTCTCCCCCTTCAGGAAGATAATCGTGAAGCCAAACGTCGTGACCTCTTCCCCTCCTCCGGTGACGACGGACGTGGAGTGCGTGAGAGCCGTCATCGCAGCGCTGGAGAAGAGGGTCGAGTCGGAGATACTCGTCGCCGAAGGGTCCGGATGCGGGGACACGCTGGAGAACATGAGGAAGAACGGATATTCATCCCTGGGAGTCCCCCTCGTCGACCTCGATTCGGTCCCCTTTTCCGTGAGGAGAAACGGAAAGGCGGAGGTCCTCAAAGAGGTCTACCTCCCCGACGTTCTCGAAGGAGCGGCCATCGTGTCCGTCGCACCGGCAAAGGAGCACACGATAACGGGCGTGACCCTCTCCCTGAAAAACCTCATCGGCTGCCTCCCCTCAGAGAAATACTCCGGATTCTGGAGTTTCAAAAAGTCGAAAGTCCACTCCCTGGACACCCACCGGGTCATCAGAGACCTGGCTCTCTATCTGAGACCGGTTGTCTCCGTCATCGACGCAAGGGAAGGGCTCATGGGCGGTCACCTGAGCGGAAGGATTCCCCACCCTCCCATCGGGAGGGTGGTCGTTGGAACTGACCCGGTTGCTGCCGACAGGGAAGGGTGCCGTCTCCTGGGAGTAAACCCGGATTCAATCCCTCACCTCAGAACCTGCTGACGTCGAATTGCAATATCTCTTCCCCGCGGTAAAAATAAGGGATAAAACGACGAGGAGGGGTCTCATGCTCGAGATTCTCAGGCAGAGAAGGAGCGTTCGGAAATTTGCAAACCGGCCCGTGGAAGAGGAGAAAGTGGAACTTCTCAAAGAGGCTCTCCTCAGGTCCCCCTCATCCCGCTCGATAAACCCCTGGGAGTTCATCCTCGTCAGGGACAGGGAGACGCGGGAGAAACTCTCCCGGTCAAAGAAGCACGGCTCAGCTTTCCTCGCCTCGGCACCTCTCGCTGTCGTCGTCATCGGCGACACAGAGAAATCGGACACCTGCATCGAGGACTGTTCCATTGCCGCCATCACCCTCCAGTATGCGGCAGAGTCACTCGGCCTCAAAAGCTGCTGGTGCCAGATTCGCCTCCGTCCCCACGACGGAGTGAAAAGCGCCGAGGAATATGTCCGTGAACTCCTCGGCATCCCTTCCCGTTACATGGTGGAGTGCATCATCGGGCTCGGATACCCCGCTGAGGAGAAAAAACCTGTCCCCCGCGAGAAACTTCCCTGGGAGAAAATCAGGGAAGAGAGGTTTTGATACACATTTTCCGGGAGGAGAAGGAGATGGTGAAAATCGTCAGATTCGACGAAGCGGAAAGATACGAACCGCAGGAGGGATGGGCACGCGTCAGTCTCTGCGCAGAGAGTGACATCTCTATCGAGTATTTCGTCAAGCCGCCGAGACACGCCTCCCCCCGGCACAGTCACGAAAACGCGCAGGTGCTTTACGTTGTCCGGGGAAAGCTCTCCATCGAAGACGGAAGCGGGGAAAAGCACGAGGTTGAAGAGGGCGACTGCGCTTACATTCCCGGTGGGGAACCTCACGTCGTCACGAATGAACTGGACGAACCCTCCATCGGCCTGGACATCTTCGTGCCGGGGAGGTCCTTCGATTTCTGGCTGAAGCGGAAGGAGAGAGAATCGAGCTGAAATTCGCTCTCACGGGAAAAGGGCTTCCGGCTCGTGGAAATTGTAACCCAGGCTCTCTGCCACTCCCGGGTGAGTGACCCGGCCGGCGAAGGTGTTGAGCCCATCCCGGAGGTGAGAATTCTCTCTGAGGGCAGGCACGACCCCCTTCTCCGCCATCTCAATGATAAAGGGGAGGGTCATGGCAGTCAGAGATTTCGTTGAGGTCCTCGCAACTGCCGAGGGAATGTTCGCCACGCAGTAGTGAACGACCCCGTGGGTGAGGTAATAAGGGTCAGCGTGAGTCGTCGGCCTCGAGGTCTCGGCCGCGCCTCCCTGGTCAATGCTGATGTCAACGATGCAGGCCCCCCTCTTCATCGCTTTCACCATCTCCTCAGTTACGAGGACGGGAGCTCTCTTTCCGGGAATGAGAACGGCGAGGATGACCAGGTCGCTCTCCACAAGGGTTTCCGAAAGGCTCTCTTCGTTCGATATCGCCGTTTTGGCCTTTCCGCCGGTGATATCTCTCACCCTCTCGAGGCGTGCCGGGTCCAGGTCGAGGACCGTCACGTCGGCTCCAATTCCCGTGGCGAGTCGCGCAGCCATCGTCCCCGACACACCCGCTCCGACGATGAGGACCTTCCCCGGTCTCACTTCCGGAAGCCCGGCGAGGAGTATCCCTCTCCCGCCGCACGACTTCTCCAGCCCCCTCGCGCCCACCTGGACGGAGAGGGCCCCGGCGATTTCGCTCATCGGCTTGAGGAGGGGAAGTCCCCTGGAAGCGTCAGTCACCGTCTCGTAGGCAATTGCCGTGACCTTCTTTTCCAGAAGATGAGGAACGAGGTCAGGGACGGCAGCCAGGTGGAGAAAGGTGAAGAGGGTGAGGCCCTCCCGGAGGAAGGGATACTCCTCGGGAAGCGGCTCCTTCACCTTGACGACCAGGTCCGGCGCAGACCAGACCTCTTCCCTCTCCGCCACGGATGCACCCGCCCGCTCGTACTCCTCGTCCGGGTAACCGGCCTCGACGCCGGCTCCCCTCTCGATGAGGACCCTGTGTCCTCTCGAAACGAGGGCAGATGCGCCGGACGGGGTCATCCCCACCCGGTATTCCTGAGGCTTAATCTCCTTCGGGACGCCGATTATCATCTCTCCCCCTCAATTATTTTACCCCGCCTCCCGTGGAGCGTGCTTCCACCTGTAGAATAATTACCATGGTCAGGAAGCCGACCCGGAAAGAGGTGACTCATTTTCACCGCGTCGTCTACGACTGTTACAGGAGACTCGGGAGGAGTTTCCCGTGGCGGGAGACAGACGACCCTTACGAGATATTCGTTTCCGAGATGATGCTTCAGCAGACGCCAGTCCAGAGGGTGATGGGGAAATACGAAGAGTTCCTCAAGCATTTTCCGATAGTGCAGAAGCTTGCAGAAGCAGACCTTTCAAGCGTTCTCAAAGTGTGGAGCGGGATAGGCTACAACCGGAGAGCACTCTACCTGAGAAACGCAGCAAGGAAAATCTGCGAAATACACGGTGGGACAATCCCCTCCTCTCTCAAGGCCCTACTCAACCTCCCAGGAGTTGGTCAATCGACGGCAGGAGCACTCCTCAACTTTGCATTCCGTATTCCCACTCCGTTTGTGGAGACGAACATCAGACGCGCAATCACTCACTTCTTCCAGATTCCCGGCGAAACAAGGGACGGAGAAATCCTCTCTCTCGTGGATGCCACGATGGACAGAAAAAACCCTCGAACCTGGTTCTACGCTCTCATGGATTACGGGGCCTCCCTCAGGAGACGACCCGAAAAGGGGGAGAAAAAGGAGCACCGTCACGAGCCCTTTCGAGGTTCGAGGAGAGAAAAGAGGGGCAAGGTCTTGAGGGCACTCCTCTCCCTGGGAGAGTTAACGCTGGAAGAGCTAGAAAGAGAAACAGGCGAGGAGAGGAGTCAGCTGACTCCTCTCCTGAGAGACATGGTGGAGGAGGGCCTCCTGAAGCAGAAAGGAGAGTTCTTCCTCGTGGGAGAATGACTTACCAGATGAGGTCCTCCAGGGAGACCTCTCCCTCGTCGATGATTTCACCCCTGAATCCAACGACGGCGTATCTGACAGGGACCTTCGTGTCCGTGTCTTTCATCGCCAGTGCCGTAAGCCCGATGAGCCCCCTGCAGCAGGGCACCTGCATGATGAGAACGGTCAGGCTTTTGATGGAATTCGTTTCGAACCAGCTGCGGATTTTCGCCACGTACGCATCCTGATTCCCGTCCAGTTTCGGACAGGCAATCGCGAGAGTCCGACCCTTCAGGTAGTCCTCGTGAAAACTTCCCATCGCGTAAGCCACGCAGTCAGCCGCGAGGAGAACGTCGGCATCCCTGTACTGAGGAGCGTCAGGCGATATGAGATGGAGTTGAATGGGCCAGTGGGTGAGCCGGGAAGGTGACCGGAAAGCTTTCTCTTCCCCCTCGCCTGCTTCTTTCATCGTAAAAGAACGCGATCCGGGGCATCCGGTATATTCCGACATTTTCGCCACCTCCGTCTTTTTTCCTTCATCTTACGCAAACCCCCCCCCGGAACTCCTTGACGCAGGTCAAAGACGGGAAAAACTTTCAGGGTGGATTCCACGAATCAGCGGGGAACCAGATCAGAGCGCCAGCTTAAAAATCCTCGGGAGTGCGGAATTTCTCATTCCGCCCCCCCATTCCGCAATCCACACTCGATAGTGTCAGAAGTTTACCCGATACCCCCCCGTTACGAAGTAGCTCGTATCCCTTTGAGTCAATCCGTTTTCTTCACTCCTGACCCACTCCCAGCCTGCCTCGATCTCGAAAGTCGCCCTGTTCCTGTAACGGAGGTCGAGGCGTATGGACGGAGCCACCGTCCAGTCTTTCCCCGTCCCGTCGTCGTCTCTGCTGTATTCCAGCCTTAATCGGGGATTGAGCCTCACCGATCTCCGGAGCGGATACCGGGTGTTTATGGAGAGCCCGTACCTGTCTGCCGTGCTCGTGTCGGAGTACGTGACGCCCACGATTCCAATGTCTCCCGTTTTGATGAGACTGCTCCCGATGACCTGAAACGTCCCGAAAAATTCGACTCCCGTCCCCGGGACTGCATCCACTCCTCCCGATGCAGGTGTCCCTGAAAGCTCTGATACCGTCGCGTCGAGGCTCAATTGAACCTTTCTGCTCACCGGAGTAGAGACGCCAAGCGTCCCGGAACGGAGAACGGGTGTCCTGTCTCTGGCAAGGTTTTTCAGCTCCCCCTCGGTGTAGGTAGAGAGAAGGTCTTCCACCTTCGTCACGGTTTGGCCTATCGTCGCGTTGGTCAGCGTGAGGAGCGGGCTCCGGCGGTAATCGACGGATGTGTTGATAGTGGTGCCCCCGGGAAGGAACCAGTTGCCAACGAAGAGGAGAATGTTCGCCGTTCTGAAGGAGATATCGTAATCAGCAAGGGTAAA
Organism: Deltaproteobacteria bacterium; assembly: GCA_003696505.1. GTDB lineage: Bacteria > Desulfobacterota > Deferrimicrobia > J040 > J040 > J040. The sequence goes on along the minus strand of RFHC01000122.1, from coordinate 3,086 downwards.
AAAAGTGGCTTTCTTGAAAAAGACCCTCGCTTCGCCTCCAACTGCTCTTCTGTCCGTGAGGCTTCCGGCCCTCTGGTCGAGGAAGTAAAGGTTTATGTCGAGACTCTTCCCCAGCGTCCCGATATCCGTGTTCACACCGTAAAACCAGCGGTCTGTCTCGAGCCCCTGAGAAGAGGAGAGGACGGGGAATCCCCCCACCAGATTCAACCTGAGGCGGGAGGCAAGCTGGTAGGAAAAAGCGCCGCCGTCAAAACGGCCGAGAACACCTCCTGAACTGTACGATTGTCTGCCGATGACAAAAGACGCATACGGGTTATTTTGCTTCCCGAAAACGTTCAGCTCGCTCGCTCGAAACTCGCTCTCTCCCTCATCCGTGAAGTCCCAGTCGTAACCTATAATCGTCTCTATCCCCACCTCTTTTCCCTTTTTCTTCAACCGTGCCACCGCATCGAGGTCAGAGCTCAACTCAGAGATGTTGAGAACCGTTCCCTCAACGTCGGTGAAGCTTTCGTCCCTCGTGTAAAACTGGGAAAAACTTCCAAAGAGCTCAGGTTTCCACTTCCCCTCTTCCTTCTCCCTCTTCCTCTTCCTCAACTTCTCCCTGGGGGTTGCGTATGCCGTAAGAAGCGTTTTCAGCCTCTGCCTGACCCTCTCGGCGTCGGGCCCTTCCGGATACTCCTGAAGATATGACTCATAGATAGCCCTGGCGTGCGCGAGCTGATTGTTCCTTTCCCTGGCCACACCGAGAAGTTCAAGTGCCTCTTTCCGGTATCTCTCATCAGGAGACTCGAGAATTTTCGTGAAGAGCTGAATCGCTCTCCGGTAATTCTTTGCAGTAAATTCCCGCTTCGCCTCCCGCATAAGGTTATCGAGTTTTTCCCCTGTCACAACTTTCCTTCCTGCCTTCTCCGTCACCTTTTCAGGCGCTGGAATGACCCCTTCCTCTTTTTTCTTTCCCTCTGGCGGACCTTCCTCTTTCGCCTCCTTCGGTGGGGGGCCGTACTTAAGCCTTTCCTCCACAGAAACTTTCGATACCCATGGACCGGGAAACTTCTCCGAGATCTTCCTCAAAACCCTGAGAGCCTCTTCCCTCGTGCTGAAGAAACCGAGCCGTGCCTGATACCAGGTTTCTCCCTTTACCTGAATTTCCCTGACATATACTGTGTACCCCTTCATCGGCTCGAGAACCGGAACTTCCTCGGGAGAGAATTTCTTCCTCGCTGCAAGGAGGTTTATGACGAACCTGTCTTTGGGGAGGGTTTTCTCCCTTACTTCCTGCTCCATCCCTTTTTTTACAGGGAGAGGGGGCCTCCCGGGCGAGACTGCCATCCTCTGGCCCTCGAGCGGAAGGGTAAGATAAATCGCCCTCAGGTCAGCAGACCCTTTAATTTCCCCGAAAACCACCGAACGGGCAAACCTGAAAATGAGGACGTAATCAACGGGAGAACGAATTTCAAGGTAAACCTCTTCGAGAGGAACACTTTCCGTAGGTTCCCAGGAAACAGTCTCTCGAAAGCCAGAGGGGACGGTCCTCTCCCCGGCGAATACGGGCTTGAGGTGCACTTCAAGGTAGTCACCTCTCTCTCTCGGAGAATGGGTCACGTACTGGAAAAGAAAATTGAACCTGACCACGACAACAGACTTATCGAGGGATGACCGGACAGCTACCCTTTCAACGATCTTCTCGGAGGAATATCCCTCATCACGGAAAAGAAGGAAGGAGAAAAGAACAAAAATAATAAAAAAAACCGCTTTCTTCCCGGCGTCCGACCAGTCATGTCTCATCACCTTTAATACCCCTCCGCCTCTCCCCCTCCATCCTCCTGGGAAGAGTTTCTCTTCTTCACTGTTACCACAAGGCTCCTGAAGTCTTCCCCCTGGGAAACGCTGAAACCGATTTCGTTGTTGAAGAGAAAGGTCAGGAACGGTCCCCCTTCCATATCCCCTTCATAGGTTATTTCGACTATTTCCCCCCACTCTGGAGTATCGGGAATTGGTGCAGATTCTCTCCCCCGGATGAACGGCCTGTCTTCCGGAGAAACGAAGAGAGGATCTATTTTTATTCTCAGTTCCTTCCCCTCTTTATCGGGGAAGTGAGATATATACCTCACAGGAAAGTTGAAATATACCCTTATGAGCACTTTCGTGCCGGCCATTTCAGACTCGACCGAACCGAGAACCCTTTTCCTCATGGGTTGGGCCCGGGCCGTTTCGACCAGCGAAAAGAAAAACAAGATCGCAAGAATCAGGGGAATAAAACTTCCCTTTCTCCCGTTCATGTCTCAGAAACCTCCGTCTCCTGCATGATGTTTCCCGCTCTTATACTTGATAATGGTCGTAAACGAAGGGTCCGAATAGACGTGGCAAGAACCGGCGCAGTTTCTCAGCTCGTCGACCCTGTAGAAAATCTTGATACCGTTTGTCTTGTCGTCCACTTTTTTATGCGGTCCCTCCTTGTATCTTCCGGCGTGGCAACCTGCACAGTCCGGTTTGTAGGCGGGATAATCCCAGGTGGCTGTCTGTGTATTCCCCTTGTGACACGATGTGCAGGTAACGCTGGGCTTGTGGTCACCCGGATAATTTGCAGCGGTGTGAGAATATCTGATACCGGTTGTCCATCCCGAGGGGGTATGGCACTCCTCACAGGGGTGGGAAGTCACGAAGTGGTTCGCCGGTTTCCCCGTCGCCGTTACTCCGTTGTGGCACGACTCACAGGTCCCCGTTACGCCCGAATGGTCGAAGTGAGTGGGAGTCCAGGCAACGACGGTATGGCACTCATCACAGTTGTTCGAACTCGATATATGGGTGGGAGGTTTTCCCGTAGCTGTCACTCCGTTATGACACGTTGAGCACGTCCCGATAACAGAAGCGTGATCCACGGTGACCTGCTTCCACCCGGAGGTCACGTGGCAGTCGTCGCACGTGTTCGTGCTGGCAATGTGGTTCGGACCCTTCCCCGTGGCCTTCACTCCGTCGTGACAGGATGAGCACGTCCCCACAACAGCCACGTGGTCCACGGTGACCTGCTTCCACCCGGAGGTCACGTGGCAGTCGTCGCACGTGTTCGTGCTGGCAATGTGGTTCGG
>RFHC01000121.1 GCA_003696505.1 Deltaproteobacteria bacterium | reverse complement strand
GTCATGGCAGGGGGACACTCCGTCGAAGACGATGAACCGAAGTTCGGGCTCGTCGTCGTGGGGGAGGTGGAGGAGAATCGGATTCTGAGAAACAGAGGGGCCCGACCGGGGGACCTCATCGTCCTGGCGAAACCCCTCGGCACGGGGGTCCTCTTTAATGCCGCGAAAAGCGGAAGGATTTCGCCGGACCAGCTCCAGCCCGTACTCCCGCAAGTGGCACGCCTCAACGGAGATGCCCTGGAGATTCTCAGGAAGTTCGGAGTTCGGGCTCTCACAGACGTCACCGGATTCGGACTGGCGGGGCACCTCTTCGAAATGGTGGCGGGAGGTGATGTCTCCGCGGTTGTCGATTTTTCCTCCCTTCCCCTCTATCCTCACGCCCTGGAGATGTACCGGGCCGGGGAGACGACGGGGTCGAACAGGCCGAATCGGTCTTTCCTGGGGAAGAAAATATCTCTCCAGGGACTAGCCCCCCACGAAGAGGAGATTCTCTTCGACCCGCAGACGTCGGGAGGACTCCTGGGGGCGCTTCCGCCGGAGGGGGCAGAGGAGGCCGTCAAAGCCCTTCGAGAGGCAGGTTATTCCGCTTCAGTGGTGGGTGAGTTCACACCCTCCGGGGAAACTCCCCTCCGTGTGGTGAAAAATAAAAAATAGTTGATTAACTATAACCATCAATCCCGGAAGCCTATCAAGAAATGTTATTGGTTGTAGAGATGAAAAAGAATTGAAAACCGTTTTTTATCTTGACAGGTTGTCTCGCTTTCTGGTATTCATTTTTATTAGATAAGCAGATTTTCCCTCAAAAAAACATCATTGTGGAGGAAATTGGGATGAAGGTCAATCTCCTCACATTGACGTCTAAGGTCTACCTTACGGTGAAGAACAGGATTCTCACGGGCGTCTACCAGACGGGTGAAAAGATTCCCCGCGTCGAGGACCTGGCTGAGGAGTTCGGCGTCAATTTGAACACCGTCAAGCACGCGCTGGCCCAGCTGAAGGAGGAGGGACTCATCATTCCGGTGCGAAAGGCGGGGACGAAGGTGGCGGACGTTATTCCTCCGGAAAAGAGGGAACTTTACCTCCGCGTCGGGAGGCAGATGAGCCTCCTCGTTGAAGAGTTGACGTCTGCCGGCTTTTCCCTCGTGGACGCCTTTGCCTGCTTCACCGGGTCTGTCGAGGAGGCTGGCGAAGAGTCGAAGATTTACTACGTCGACTCTGATTCCACTTCCCTCCTGGAAGGGAAGAGAGAGCTGGAGGAGCACCTGGGTTGCCGCGTCAACCCCATTCTCGCGAAAGAACTGGAGGCGGTTGCACGGGTGAAAGGGGTGAACGAGCCCGGGACGGTCGTGGTGACCACCTTCGCCCTCGAAGAGAAGGTGAAGTCGGTCCTCTCCAGCGCCTACGTGGTCCCGCTCAGGACGACTCCGCCCCTTGACCAGATAATCGACTCGAAGAACATCCCCTCCACGGCTCCTCTCTACGTGGTGGCCCGGGACGAGGATGAGAAAGCGCTGTATCGGGAGACTTACGGTTTCCTGAAGGATAAGCACCCCCTCATCGTTTTCTGCTCCGTCGAGGAGCTCGAAACCGGTGAAGTCGTGCCAAAGCCGGGGGGGATATTCGTCATGAGCAGGTACATCTACCGTCAGGTGGAAAACTACCTGAAGAGCGCGCACCAGGTCATCGCATTCGGGAAGTTCACGGACCCCGACGGCCTCAACTACGTGAGGGAGGGAGTCTCTGGTGGAACTTCATGACGCCCTCGTCGTGGGTGTCGACACAGGGGGGACGTTCACCGATTTCGTCTACGTGACTCCAGACGGAGAGGTGGGAACGTACAAGACCCTCTCCACGCCGAAAAACCCCGCAGAAGCTGTTCTGAAGGGCCTCGAGGTCATCGGAGTGGAGAGGGTTGCACACGTGGTGCACGGTTCGACAGTTGCGACCAACGCCGTCCTCGAGCGGAAAGGGGTCAAGACGGCCCTCATCACCAATTCAGGTTTCGAGGACGTCATCGAAATAGGACGCCAGAACAGGGAGAGAATCTACGACCTCCTCTACGTGAAGCCCCCTCCCCTCGTTCCCGAATCTCTGAGGTTTGGCGTTTCCGGAAGGATTCTCTGCACAGGAGAGGAGGAGACGCCCATCAGCAGGGAAGAGGTTGAATCCGTGATAGAGCGGATTTTGAAGATGGGGGCGGAATCCGTTGCCGTTTGCCTCCTCTTCTCCTTCGTCAACCCCTCTCACGAGGAGGTGATTTCGGAAATCTGCGAGAAGAGGGGCCTCTCCGTTTCAGCATCCCACCGGATACTCCCTGAGTTCCGGGAATTCGAGAGGACTTCGACGACGGTCCTCAACGCCTACGTTTCGCCCATCATGAAGCGGTATCTCACTCACCTGGTCACGCGTCTCGGCGGGGACGAAAGGCTCAGGGTCATGCAGTCAAACGGAGGGTCCATTTCGAGCAGGACGGCGATGGTCGAGTCGATTCGAACCATCCTGTCGGGTCCCGCCGGCGGGGTGGTCGGAGCTTTTGAAGTGGGGAGGAGGGCCGGGTACGACCGCCTCATCACCTTTGACATGGGGGGGACGTCCACGGATGTCTCACTCGTGGACGGGAAGGTCTCCCTCACGACGGAGTCGAAGATTTCCGGATGGCCCATCCGCGTCCCCATGATAGACATTCACACCGTGGGCGCAGGGGGAGGTTCGATAGCCCGGATAGACGAGGGCGGGTCCCTCAAGGTGGGTCCCGAAAGCGCCGGCGCCGACCCGGGCCCGATTTGTTACGGAAAGGGGGAAGAGGTAACGGTGACGGACGCGAACCTCTTCCTGGGGAGGCTCATCCCGGACCACTTCCTCGGAGGAAAGATGAAACTCCACCCGGAAAGGGTGGTCCCGCGAATGGAAGCTCTGGCGGAGAAGGCGGGGCTATCCCCCGTAGAGCTGGCCGAGGGAATTCTCGACGTGGCCAACGCCACCATGGAGAAG
>RFHC01000120.1 GCA_003696505.1 Deltaproteobacteria bacterium | reverse complement strand
CAACCTCGGGGTCTCCGCCGACAGGATAAAAACGGTCAGTTACGGCGAGGAGAGGCCGCTTGACCCCGGTCACAACGAGGAGGCCTGGGCGAAGAACAGGCGGTGTGAATTCAAGATACAGTAAGGAAGAAACGACAAACAGGAAGAGGCGGGGTAAAACCTGAGCGTAGTCGAAGGTGAAACCTGAGAGGAGTCGAAGGTTAGCCCCGCCTTTTTTTGATTTCGGAATGCGGAGTGCGGATTGCGGAATCTGTGATCGAACCGATGAGCATCAGAGCCTCCGAGAAGCCGAATAAATGCGGAATTCGGATGGCGGAATGCGGAATAAGAAATTGCAATTCGAAACCCGGTAAATAGACCTATATATCATGACCTTCCGTCCTGTCGTGTCCTTAGGGCCGCGCAGGCTGCGAAGAGGACGCAGGCCGTGACCACGACGCTGGCGCCGGTGGAGGCGTTCGTTTTCAGGGAGAGGAGGGTACCTGCACATCCCGACGTGAGGCTGAAGAGGATGGAGAGGAAGAACATGCTCCTGAGAGAGGGAGCGACCAGGCGTGCCGACGCGGCCGGGAGGATGACGAGGGCAGAGACGAGGAGGATGCCCACGCTCCTGATGGAGAGGGTGACGACGAGGGCGAGGAGGAAGGAGAAAGAGTACTTGAGAAGGTCCAGATGTTTCACCCGCGTTGCGGCGTAATCTTCATCAACACCTGTCAGTGCGAGTTCGTCGAAAAACCGGAAAACGAAGATGAGGACGGCGAGAGTGAGGGCCCCCATCGTGAGCACGTCTTTTTTCCCCACCAGGAGGACGTCTCCGTAGAGGAAGGAGTGGAAGTTGGTGAAGAGATTGGCCCGGGAGGAGACGAGAAAGATTCCCACCGAGACGGAGAAGGCGAAAACGACCCCGATGATGGTGTCGTAAGCCGCGCCCGTTCTCTTTCTGAGGAAGATGACGAGTATTCCCATCAGAATTCCGAAAACGACCGTCGTCGCGAGGGGGTCGAGCCCGAGGAAGAGCCCCAGCGCCACGCCCGTGAAGGCGGAGTGGGCGATGGCGTCGCTGAAAAAGGCCATCCGGTAAGTGACGACGAAGGGGGAGAGAGTCCCGCAGAGGAGGGTGAGGAGGAGGATTTCCAGAATGGGGTAAGTCAGAAGTTTCAGGAGAGTGAGGCCCGGCGCTGTCATTTTCCTCCTCCGCCGTCGTGGTCGCAGGTTTCGTGCTCGCTTCCGTGAAGGTAGAGGGAGGAGTGAGGACCGAAAAGGGTCAGGAGATTCTCCCGCGTCATTATCTCCACGGGAGGACCCTGGCACTGAACAGTCCTGTCGAGACAGATGACCGAATCGGCGTGGCGCGTGACGACGGAGAGGTCGTGGGAGACGAGGAGCACCGTCTTCCCCGTCTCCTTCTGGATGCTCTCGAGCATCTCGCAGAAGAGTTCCTCGCCCGCCACGTCTATTCCGGATGCGGGCTCGTCAAGGAGGAGGATATCGGGGTCGTCGACGAGCGCCCTCGCGAGGAGAACCCTCTGAAGTTCTCCGCCCGAGAGGTCGCCGAGTTTCTTCCCGGAAAGGTGTCCCGCGCCGACGCGGGAGAGGAGTTCGCGACGTCTCTCTTTCCCTTTCGCCGCTCCGAGAAGGAGCGACCTGCCTCCGCCGAGGGAGAGAAACTCCACCACCGTCAGCGGCAGTCCCCGGTCCAGGTTCACCTTCTGCGGGACGTATCCGATGGAGGGCTCTTCCACCCTTTCCCCGCCGGGGCGGAGGAAGGACACGCTTCCTTCGAAGGGGACGGTCTTCATGAGCGCCCTGAGGAGGGTTGTCTTGCCCGCGCCGTTTGGCCCGATAAGCGCCGTGAGAGACCCTGCCTGGACGGAGAAGGTGACCCCCTCGAGTATCTTCTTCCCTCCCAGGGAGACCGAGAGGTTTTCGACTCTGACGGAAACGCTCATGATGACCGTATTTTACCTTTCTCTTCATTTTTTGTCCGGTGGGGAAAGACACAGGTGGACGGCTGATTGATTTGATTGCGGAGTGCGGACTTCGGAATGCGGAATGCGGAATGTGACTCGCTGCACCGGATTTCCTCTCCTCAATCCACAGAATTCCGGTTTCCCCGGGGGAGGAGTTGTGCGAATTCTCCTCGTCCTTCCATCTCCTTTCCCCGTCTGCTCTTCCCTTCTGCGGATTGGCTGTTCGGGTGCTCGGAGGGTCGTTTGTTCGCCACCAGTTCCCCGGCGTTTCGGTGGTCAGAGCCCTGTTATCTTCTCCACGACCTGGACGAGCCAGCGCCGGTATTCGCCCGGATTGTCCACGTCCGGCGGAAAGGGTGATGCCTCCACGGCGGGGATGTCCGCAAGGCGGGAGAAGGATTCCGCCGCGTCCCTGCCCGCAGGGGAGTCGACAACGACGACGGGATTCCCAAGACTCCGCGCTTTTTCTGCCAGCGACACCAGGTGGCGGGGCGAGGGAGGGACTCCGTGCCCCGGGAGAATCCGGCCCGCTACGGGGATGCCCAGGTCCCGCGCCAGGAGGTCAAAAGCGCCGTGGAGGGAGACGATGCAGATTTTTTTTCCGCCCAGGCGCTCCTTCATCTCTTCCAGAGCACTCTCCATTTCCTTCCGGAAGAAGGAGGCGTTTCCCCTTATGCGTGCGGTTTCCCCCGGAAGAAGGCGAGAGAGTCTCTCTCCGATGATTTCCACCTCCCGCGCTGAGGCCTTCGGTGAAAGCCAGGTGTGGGGGTTTCTCCCTGTGAGACCCTCTTTCTGGAGGAGGGGGAGTGTGAGGAGGAGCCTTTCCCCTGCAAGGTCCCGGACTTTTGCGAAATCGAGGACCTCCTCCGCTCCTCCGTTTCCGACGACGATGTCAGCCCGGGTGAGGAGGAGCGCCCGGGACGGGGTGAGGGAAAAGGAATGGGGGTCGGACCCGTCGGGAATGAGGAGGTCTATCCTGACGTCCGGGACACCCCTGAGGAGAATATTCACGAAAGTCCTCAGGGGAGAGATGGTCGTGACGACGTGAATTCCCTCTCCGGCTAATGAGGAGGGGGGGTGTGTAAAGAGGAGAGCGGTCAGGACGATGGCGATGATGCGGCCGGTTTTCATCCTGACAGCCCGAGGAGGTCGCCCACCGCCGCGAGGAGGTCATCCATTTTGACCGGCTTGCTGACGACCCGGTCAACACCCTGGGTTTTCGCGTGGGAGGGTTCAACGAAGGTTCCCCAGCCGGTGAGCATGACGACGGGGACCGAGCCGTTCTTTTCCTTTATTCTCCTGGTCACTTCGAATCCGTTCAACCCCGGCATCCCCAGGTCGGTGATGACGACCCTCTTCCCCTTTTCTCCGTCCTTCCCCATGAGCGAGGTGACTTCCTGGATGCCTTTTTCCGGGTCTCCGAAGGAGAAGACGCGGGCACCCCTCTCCCTCATGAGGGTTTCGAGGGAGGCGCGGATGTCCTCCTCGTCCTCGAAAAGGTAAACGGTCACTCCCGACAGGGAAGGGGGCGGTTTCGGAGATTCCTCTCTCCCCGCTTCTTCGGAATCGCTCTTTCTCATTATGGGGAAGGTGAGGGTGAAGGAGGTCCCTTTCCCTTTCTCTGTCTCCATCTCGAGGGACCCGCCGTGACGCGTGACGATACCGTAGACGGTGGAGAGTCCCAGACCCGTCCCCTTCTCCCCTTTCGTGCTGAAGAAGGGCTCGAATGCCCTCACTTTCACCTCGTCGTCCATTCCCACACCCGTGTCGGAGAAAACAACCCTGACCGAGTCGAAGACGTTGGAAGTGACGACGCGGATGGTCCCCCCTTCCGGCATGGCGTCGATTGCGTTGATGAAGAGGTTGATGAAGGCGTCCTTCAACTCCCCGTAATTCCCCTCGATTTTCTTCAGGTTGTTGTCCAGTTTGAGCTCCAGGTCGAACCGGATTCCCCTCGACTCGGCGATGTTCTTCCACCGGGGGGAGGTGATTTCTGCTGCTTCTCTGATGACGTCGTTTAAATTTACCGGGCTCATCTTCCCCGGTTCTTTCCGGTAGAAACTCTTCAGTTTCTCCACCGTGCTCGTTCCCCGGAGAGCGGCGTTTTCGATGATGGAGAGTTCTTTTATGGCGTCTTCGTCAGATATTTTCATTTTCAGGAGTTCCACCCTCATGGCTATTGCGGTGAGGAGGTTGTTGAAGTCGTGGGCGATGCCGGAAGCGAGTTTCCCCAGCGCCGTCAGTTTCTCTGCCTGCCGGAGGTGTTCCTCCATCTTCTTCAATTGTGAAATGTCCTTCGAGATGCCGACGGTTCCTCTCTTGTTCCCTTCGGCGTCGTGGAGGGTTGCCACGGAGATGAGGACGTCAATGAGTTCTCCGTCTTTCTTCCTGAGTCGGGAATGGAAGTTCCGCACCTTCCCTCCATTCTCCTTCATCGCCCGACCGACCCTCCTCGCTTCCTCGAGGGAGGGGTAGACCTCTGATACGTGCTTCCCGACCAGTTCGTCCTCGCCGTATCCGAGGAGTTCTTCCGCTCCCCGGTTGATGAAGACGATGTTCCCCTTCTGGTCCGCCGAGATGATGCAGTCGGGAGACGAGTCGAGGAGGGCCGTCAGATATTCCGACATCTCCTTCGTTTTCCTGAGGGACTCGTTCAGTTTCTCCTCGTACTCCTTCTCCTTCGTCACGTCCTGCACGAGGTGGACCGTCTTCACCACTTCTCCCCGCTCGTCGAAGATGGGGGAGACCTTGACGCGGAATTTCCCCGAGAGGTTGAAATCTTCGTAGAAGGTTTCGATGGGGGATTTTTCCTCGATGCAGCGGATGTGCTCGCACCGATTCGATGGATACTTGGAGCACTCGAAGAGGTCGTAGCACTTTCTCCCCAGGACATCCTCCCTCCGCCACCCGTACTTCTGGAGGAATACCTCGTTGCAGGAGAGGAGGGAAAAGTCCCTGTCCAGGATGAAGAGCATGTCCGTTATGGAGTTGAAGGTGTGGACCCACTCGGTTTCCCTCTCCAGAGCCTTCCGGTAGAGCGATGCGTTGTGAATGGCGCTCCCCATCTGTGCAGCCAGGGCGAGGGCCGTTTCCACTTCCGGAGGGGTGAACCTCTTTCCCTCGTCGCTCCGGGAGAGGACGAGGAGTCCCACCGTTTCGCCGTGGTGGAGGGCAGGGACGACGAGGAGGTGGGCAACTTCGTATTCTCTCAGCGTCTCCCTCTCGGCTTCCGTCAGGGGATGGGAGTGGGCGTTGTTGAGGAGGAGGGGCTTCCTCGTCTGTGCCGGATTCGCGAAATTGGGGT
>RFHC01000119.1 GCA_003696505.1 Deltaproteobacteria bacterium | reverse complement strand
GCTCGGAGGTTCGGGGCATCGGTGCCAATGGAATGGGAGCGGATAAACCGCCCCCCTACGTTTTTTTTCCGGTTGTTCGGTGGATCAGTGGCTCGGCGGATCGTTTGCTCGTTGACAGATTCCGCATTCCGCAATCCGCATTCCGCATTCCGAAATCCCGGAAAACGGGCGGGGATAAACCCCGCCCCTACTTCTGCCCCCCCTCACTCCGAGGATTCCTCAATCCCGTACTCTTTCACCTTCCGGTAAAGAGTCCGGAGGCCGATTCCGAGGAGTTTCGCCGCCTTCGTCTTGTTGTTCCCCGTCGCCTTCAGCGCATTCACTATCGCCCTCTTCTCGAGTTCCTGAAGGGGGAGCACCTCATCGGCGACCCCTTCCGTCTCCGAAGCCCGGCCCGGGACGGGTATGGGGCTCCTGTCGCGGAGGAGGACGGCATCGAGTATCTCCCTGGGGACGTGCTCTCTTTTCACCTCACCTCCTCCGCTGAGCAGGACCATCGTCTCGACGGCGTTTCTCAGCTCCCTCACGTTGCCGGGCCAGCTGTAGGACTCACATATCTCCACCACCTCGGGGGCAAATCCCCCCCAGGGAAGACCGTTTTCCTCTGCCACCAGCCTCCCGAAGTGGAAGAGGAGGTGCCTCACATCCTCCTTCCTCTCCCTCAGCGGAGGGACCCTGATGGTGAAGACGCTGAGCCGGTAGTAAAGGTCTTCACGGAATTTCTTTTCCTCCACACGACTCTTCAAGTCCGCGTTCGTCGCTGAGATGACTCTCACGTCCACCCGGATTATCTTTTCCCCTCCCAGGCGGATGATTTCCCTCTGCTCTATCGCCCGGAGGATCTTCGCCTGTGTTGAAAGGGGCATGTCCCCGATTTCGTCGAGGAAAATGGTCCCGCCCTGGGCGAGTTCAAACTTCCCCCTCACCGTGGAAACGGCTCCCGTGAAGGCTCCCTTCTCGTGCCCGAAGAGCTCGCTCTCCAGAAGGCTCTCCGACAGGGCAGCGCAGTTTATCGGGATGAAGGGTTTCTCCTTTCGGGGGCTCAGGTCGTGAATCGCCCGGGCGATGAGCTCTTTCCCCGTCCCCGACTCCCCCAGGATGAGGACGTTCGCTTTCGTGGGAGCAACGGTCCTCACCATATCCATGATTCTCTCCATTGCCCGGGAGCGGTAGACAATGGGACCCGCGCCCGTCACCACCTTCTCCCGGAGGGATTCGAGCTCCTCCATCATCCCCCGGGTCCTCAGGGCTTTGAGGAGGACGCCCTTCAGACTCTCCACGTCGATCGGCTTCTGAAGGTAATCCGCCGCCCCTTCCCTTATCGCCTCAACTGCACCTCCGATGGACCCGTAGGCGGTGAGAACGATGACAGGGACAGAAGGCGACACCTCCCTCACCCTCCTGAGCACTTCCATTCCATCCATTTCGGGCATCTTCATGTCCGTGATAATCACGTGGGGAGGATCACTCTCAACGGCCCGGACCCCCTCAAGCGGGGAGGAGAAGAGGACCGTGTCGCACCCCATGAGCCGGAGCACTCTCCCCAGGCTCTCCAGATTGTCCCTGTCGTCGTCGATGACGAAAATCTTCTTCCCCCGCAATTCCGGGAAATCAGTCACCGAACCACCTCCGGCAGGTGTCTCTCCCTTTCCCTCTCCCTCAGGTGCTTCTCAAACTGCCGTGCCGGCGGAAAGACGAGGGAAAACCGCGACCCCTTCCCTCTCCTGCTCCTCACCTCCACCTTCCCTCCGTGAAGGTCCATAATCTTCTTCACCAGCGGCAGGCCCAGCCCTGACCCCTCCCTCTTCGTCGTGTAAAAGACGGTGAATATCTTTTTCCTGTCGTCCCGGGAGATTCCGACCCCGTTGTCCGACACGGCTGCGAATACCGATTCCCCTTTCACCCCCGTTTCCACTGACACCTCCTTCTCCTCCTTGTCGAGGGCGTCAGCGGCGTTGAGGAGAAGGTTGAGGAGAGCCTGCTTGACGAGCTTCTCGTCGGCAAGGACGGGAGGAAGGTCCCCGGAGAGGGAGACGCGGAGTCTGATACCTCTTTTCCTGAATTCTCCTTCCACGAAGGAAATGACCTCCGAGACGATTCCGTCGAGGTCAGACATCGCAAACTCGGGACGGGGAAGTCGGCTGAAACGGAGAAACTCGGAAACGACGTCGTTCAACCGCGAGAGGACCCGGACGTTGGACTGGAGAATCTCTATCATCTCCTTTTTCTTCTCAAACCAGTCAGGAAGCAAATCCGCATATTCGAGGAGGACCTGTGTGTTTATCGTGAGAGCGTTCAGGGGGTTTCGAATCTCGTGGGCAATCCCCCGCAGGAGGAAATCGAATTCTTCACGCGATTTTTTCTTCGTCCCCGACATCCCTCTGCGAACGCCACCGCCTTCTTTAATCTTTCCGAATTCAGGATATCCTCAGAGAAGCACACAATGCAATCAGAGGCGGGGGACGATTCTCCTCCTCCCCCGGAAGGTCTCTCCCCTTCCAGACGGGACTTCCAGGACCATCCTCGCTCCCGGGACGGGAGGGACCACCCTCCCCGGCACCAATCCCGTCACCTCCCGGAGGACCTCCCCGTCAGGTGAGAGAAAGTAAGCGTCTATGGGAAACCTCATGAAAAAAGTGTGTATGGAATTGCAGGGAACCAGGAGAACGGCACCTGTAGTTTCTCTCCGGAAGGAGAGGCCAAGGAGACGCCGGAAGAAGGTGTTCAGCAGGAGAGCCTCACCGAGTATGCCTCCTTCACCGTCTGTCAGGGGGACGACCCTTCCCCTCACCTCCTCACCTCATAACTTTTCCATCAATAATATGTAACCTCGAGGAAAGGGACAAGGGAGCCGCCCAGACTCCCCTCACCGTCTTCCAGGTCCACCGCACCGCCCGATGCATTGAGGCGCACCTGGAAGGTGGGTCGGCCTCCCAGGAAGGCATCTCTCACCAGGTCGGTCACATCCAGAGCAACGTAATTTCCCTCGTCGGCGGGGTAAATCCGCACCGTCCATCCCCCCCACGACGGGGAGTAATAATCAGACGGGTCGAGGGGAAGGGGAAATTCCACCCTCTCGATGTCCAGGGCCACGCTCGAATAATCGGGGTAAACAGCGGAAACGCCGAGAAAAAGGACCGCTTCCTTTATCCACGCCCACGAAGGGATAGAGGTTATCGAAAAGGAAAGATATCCCTCCGTGTATCCCTCCTCGACGTAGACTCCGTCGCCCTGCACGACTGTGTGGTCTGCCAGGTAAAGGTATCCGTCACCGGAAGGCGCTGCCCAGAGGTCAACCGTCTCCTCGGGAGACGGGGTGATGTATATCTCGCCCTCGGTGTAGCAGCCCCCGACGAGAAGGGCCAGGATAAGGATGAGGGGTACGAAAATTTTTTCTCTTCTCATGATGCCCTCCTTTCTCTCACCCATGAGACGGAGAGATGTCCCCTCCTATTCACCTACTCCCGACCACCACCCCGGTGGGGTATACTATCGAATGACAACGCCAAAACTCCCGGTATGATGAGAAAATTATTACCCGTCGTCATAATCGCCGCCCTCTTCTCCCTGGGGGTCGTCGCCGGAGTGGGAATCATATACACCTTCGGACCCCTCCCTGACGTGAAGAGCCTCCAGGAATTTAAACCCTACACGTCAACGAAGGTTTTCGACAGGGAGGGAAATCTCCTGGGTGAGTTTGCCCTGGAGAGGAGGGACACGATTCCCCTCTCTGAGATTCCGGAGAAACTTGCCGAAGCCTTCATCGCCGCAGAGGATTCCCGATTCTTCAAGCACGGGGGGATAGACTTCCCCGGAATCGCCCGGGCTCTCCTGACGGACCTGAAGAGGATGAAATTCTCCCAGGGAGGGTCCACCATTACCCAGCAGCTCGTCAAACTCCTCTTCCTCACGCCGGAGAAGAGCATCCGCCGCAAGGTAATCGAGATGCTTCTCGCCATGAAAGTGGAAAAGTACCTGACGAAGAAGCAGATACTCGAGCTCTACCTGAACCAGATTTACCTCGGAAACGGCGTGTACGGAGTCGCCCAGGCGGCCCGCGCATACTTCGGGAAAGACGTGAAGGACCTCACGCTGGGTGAGATGGCAATTCTGGCAGCACTCCCCCGCTCTCCCGGATTCTACGACCCGCGAAAGCACCTGGACCGGGCACTCATTCGACGGAGGTATGTCCTCTCCCGAATGGTGGAGGAGGGATTTATCACGAAAGAAGAAGCTGCCAAGGCTGCAGCCGAGCCGGTGGTCCTGGCAGAGAGGAAAAGGGAGAAAATCGGAAGGTATTTCCTCGAGTACGTCCGCACCTACGTGCTGAAGAAGTACGGTTACGACGCCCTCTACAAGGGGGGACTCCTCATCTACACGACCCTCGACCCGGATATTCAGAAAATGGCAGAAGAATCGCTGGAAGAGAGGCTCTCTGCCCTCGAAGAGAAAATCAGGGACGATAAGCTCAAGGAGATATCGAAAGAGGTCTCTCCCGAGGGGGACGTCCTTGCGGACATGACTGTCCTCGAAGAGCCCCTGGAGGGAGCGCTCCTCTCCGTCGACCTGAAGACGGGGGAAATTCTCGCCATGGTGGGCGGAAGAGATTTTTCCCGCTCTCGATTCAACCGGGCGGTCATGGGCAAGCGCCAGCCCGGGTCGGCTTTCAAACCGATAATATACGCTGCCGCAATCGATGCGGGAAAGACGCCTGCCGACATCGTCGAGGACCTCCCCGTCGAGTTCGTCAAGAACGAGATGGAAAACTGGCGCCCCTCGAACTACGACGGGAAGTTCCTCGGGAAAATAACCCTCCGGGAGGCTCTGGCCAGGTCCCGCAACCTGGCAACGATTCGACTCCTCAACGAGATAGGCATATCGCGGGCCCAGCGGATGGCGAAGAGGCTGGGAATAGAATCACCCATTCCCTCCAACCTCTCCATCGCCCTGGGAAGCCTTTCGGTAACACTCGAAGAGCTCTGCCGCGCCTATTCCGCATTCCCCACTCTGGGGAAGCAGCCCCGATTCCTTTTCATCAGGAAAATCACGACGAGCGACGGCAGGGTTCTCGAGTCGAACTCACCCACATTCAGAAAAGTCCTCTCTCCCGACACAGCCTACATCATGACGTATATGCTCCAGTCCGTCATCACGAGCGGCACAGGAAGAAGGGCGCGTTTCCTGGGGAAAAACCTGGGAGGGAAAACAGGAACGACGAACGACTACGTGGACGCCTGGTTCATCGGCTTCTCCCCCCGGGTCCTCACGGGGGTCTGGGTGGGCTACGACAGGCCGATTTCCATGGGCAGGGGTCGGACGGGAGCGGTGGCAGCTCTCCCCGTGTGGATAGACGTGATGAAGCGCGCCCTGAGGAAATATCCGGCAGGGCGCTTCCCTCTGGCGCCGGGCATTGTATTCGCCAGGATAGACCCGAAAACGGGGCTTCGGGCAGCTTCCGCTCAGGCCGGAACAATCATGGTCCCCTTCAAGCTCGGGACCGTCCCGCCCTGGCAGTCGAGGTCGGAGAACCCATCACTGAAGGACCAGGAAGACATCCTCTGAGGACGGGAAAGTGCTCACAGACAGATACGGCCGGAAAATCACATACCTGAGGCTCTCCGTCACGGACCGGTGCAACCTCCGGTGCACCTACTGCATGCCCGAGGAGGGGATAGAAAAACTCCCCCGGGCAGAAGTCCTCTCCTATGACGAGATGCGGCGCCTCGTTAAAATTCTCGCCCGGGAGGGGCTGGAAAAGCTCAGGATTACGGGAGGAGAACCCCTCGTGAGAGGGGGGCTCGCCGATTTCATTGGCCGGGTGAGGAAGGAGAATCCCGGACTCGAGATTTGCCTGACCACGAACGGTGTCCTCCTCCTCGACCACCTCGATGAGCTCGTGAGAGCCGGCGTGAACAGGTTCAACGTGAGCCTCGACACGCTCCGCGAGGAAACCTTCCGGAGACTCACCAGGGGAGAGGGGCTCTCAAGGGTTCTCGCGGGAATCGATGAGCTCATCCGGAGGAAACTTCACCCGGTCAAGGTGAACTCCCTCCTCATTCCCGGGGTCAACGACGATGAACTGGGAGACCTTGTGGAGTTCGCCCGGGGAAAAGAGGTGGTCCTTCGCTTCATCGAACAGATGCCCCTGACAAACGGGAAGGCCCGGCCGATAACGTCCCGGGACGTGGAAGAATTCATCCGCTCCCGCTATCGAATCGTCCGGGAGCACCGTGCTCCGGGAGAAACGGCGCGGACATTCGAGATTTCGGGCTTCAAGGGGCAAGTGGGAGTCATCTCACCCCTCACCGGCTCCTTCTGCTCCGACTGCAACAGAATCAGAGTAACAGCCGACGGGTCCATCCTCACCTGCCTGCTCCACGGGGGCCAGTTCAACCTGAAGAAGGTCCTGAGGAGCGGGGGTGATGACTCAGAGGTGCTCGCCTTTATC
>RFHC01000118.1 GCA_003696505.1 Deltaproteobacteria bacterium | reverse complement strand
GAGGAATACGAGGAGGCCGTAAAAGAGGGAGTCGAATTCATTTTCTGCGCCTCACCCCTGCGGCTGGAAAGGGACGGGGAAGACCTCAGGGGTGTCTGGTTCGTTCGGACCCGCATGGCGAAATCTCCGTCAGGGGGAAGGCCCGTCCCCGTGGCGGTCCCGGGCAGCGAGTTTTTCGTGCCGGCTTCTCTCGTCGTCGTTGCCACCGGCGGGTCGCCCCGCCTCTCCATCCCGGCGGAGGCCGACAGGTCGAAGATTGTCCTCGTGGGAGACGCCGTCCCCGGAGCGACCCGGACGGTCACCCACGCCATCGCCGCGGGGAGGAGGGAAGCCCTTCGAATTCTCTCGCAGTGGGGCCTCGTCAAAGGAGACAGTGAAGGAGGGGAACCTTTCGACCCCGCCGCCGTTAACCCGGATTACGTCGTCTCCCTGCCTCGCGTCAGGGCACGCCACCTCCCCCTGGAGAAGAGGAGGAAGACCTTCGAAGAGGTGGTCCTGCCCCTGACACCCGATGAGGCGTGGCGAGAGGCCCTCCGCTGCCTCTCCTGCGGAGTCTGCAACGGGTGCGACAACTGCCGAACCTTCTGCCCCGACGGGGCGGTGAGGAAGGAGGGAGACAAATACGTCGTGGATTATTCCGTCTGCAAGGGGTGCGGAATCTGCTGGACCGAGTGCCCCCGCGGGGCGATGAGGTTTGAGGAGGAATGAGATGAAGACGCTGCTCACGGGAAACAGCGCCGCTTCGTGGGGAGCGAAGCTCTCCCGGGTCCAGGTCATCGCGGCATACCCCATCACCCCCCAGACGAGCATCGTGGAAGAACTCTCCCGATTCTGCGCAGAGGGAGAACTTGATGCGCGCTTCATCATGGTCGAGTCGGAGCACTCCGCACTTTCCACCGTCATGGGGGCAGCTGCAGCCGGGGCGCGCGCTTTCACCGCCACCTCTTCGCAGGGGCTCCTCCTGATGCACGAGATTCTCCACTGGGTTGCCGGCGCCCGGCTCCCCGTCGTGATGGTCAACGTGAACAGGGCAGTCGCCCCCGGGTGGAACATCTGGGCAGACCAGACGGACTCCCTCGCCCAGAGGGATACGGGCTGGGCTCAGCTCTACTGCTCAAGCGCTCAGGAGGTCCTCGACGCTGTCGTCATCGGATACCGCATCGCCGAGGAGAGGAGAATCCCCCTCCTTGTCTGCTACGACGCCTTCTACATTTCCCACACTCAGGAAGTGGTGGACGTCCCCTCTCAGGAGGCCGTCGACAGGTTCCTCGGAGAAAAGAGGTTTCCCGGGTACATCCACTTCGACAATCCCGCAAGCGTGGGCTCTCTTACGCTCCCGGAGGACTACGTCCTTTTCAGGGAAGACCTGCACGAAGCTCTCCTCGGCGCGGAGACATCGTTGAGGAGCGCATCAGAAGAGTTCGCCCGGCTGACGGGGAGGCGCTTCGACCCTCTCAAAGTCTCCGGTGGAGGAAATCTCCTCGTCCTCACTGCAGGGGGACTGGGGGGAAATCTCCAGGTGGCGGGAGAGATGCTCCGTGAGAAGGGCATAAACATCACCGTCGGGGAAATTCACCTCGTCCGCCCCCTTCCCCTCGGTGAATTGAGAGAGCTCATTTCCCGGCACGACGCCGTCGTCGTCGTTGAGAGAAATATCTCTCCTGGTGGCACGGGAATTCTCTTCTCCGAGGCCTCCGCGGCCCTTGCCGATTCACTCTCGGGGAAGAGGTGCTGGAACCTCATCGCCGGACTGGGAGGGCTCGACGTGGCGCCCTCTGACCTCGTCCGCGGCATCGAGTTCCTCATCTCCACAGAGTCCGGCGAGAGAATCGTCTTCCTCGACAGAATGGGGGAGGTTGCGGGATGAGAGAAGGAACGGAGAGAGAACTGTTTTCGGGCGGCCACCTCGCCTGTCAGGGATGCGGGGCTGCTATCGCCATGAGGCTCGCCCTCTCCGCGCTCGGGGAGAACACCGTCGTCGTCATTCCGGCGTCCTGCTTCTCCGTTATCTGCGGACCTTACCCCTATTCGGCCCTGAGAGTTCCCGTTTACCACACCGCCTTCGAGACGGCAGCCGCCACGGCGACAGGGCTTCGGGCAGGGCTCGACGCCACGGGGAGGAAAGACGCTCACGTCCTGGCCTTCGCGGGAGACGGAGGAACTTTCGACATCGGACTCCAGGCATTATCCGGCGCCGCCGAGAGGAACGAGAGAATCATCTACGCCTGCTACGACAACGAGGCGTACATGAACACGGGAATCCAGAGGAGTTCCGCCACCCCCTGGGGAGCGTGGACAACGACCACTCCCGTGGGACGGCTGAAAAAGAGACCGAAAAAAGACATCGTCAAAATCATGGCGGGCCACCGCATTCCCTACGTGGCCACGGCAACCCCCGCATTCCCTGACGACTTCCGGGAGAAGTTCCGAAAAGCCGCAGAAACGGAGGGAACCGCCTTCATCCACATCCTTTCCCCCTGTCCCCCCGGCTGGAAATTTCCCTCCAACGAGACAATTCGCCTCTCCCGCCTCGCCGTGGAAACGCGGGTCTTCCCCCTCCTGGAGATTTTCGACGGCGAGGAAGTGCACATCACCTACGAGCCGAAGGGTCTGGACGTGACCGAATACCTCTCCCGCCAGGGCCGTTTCTCAGCCCTGACGGAAGAAGAGGTGGACCACATCAGGAAATCTGTGGAAAAGTCGTGGAAATCCCTCCTGACGGAGGCGCTCTGGCACGGGTTCTGATTCATCTTCTTACCCTCAAGGAAAATCCCGTTTTTCTCGATAAGAAGAAGGGAGAGCGTGCGCCAAGGAGGGAATGTGGAAGCATACGCCCTGCGCGAGCAGGTGATTGAGCAGATTAAGAAAACCTTTCACCTCCCGCCGGTTACGGGGAAAGTCCTCTCCCTTCTCTCCAGACCGGACGTCGACTTTGCCGAGCTAAAAAGGGTGGTGGAGCACGAACCGAGCCTCACTTCCAACGTCCTCCGACTGGCAAACTCGGTCTACGCGCGGCGGGCAGGGGAAATCGCGACAGTCCACGACGCTCTCCTTCGCCTCGGGACGAACGTCGTCTACCAGATGGCCCTGGCCGCGAGCTTCAATCCGCTCATGAAGAAGACAGCGCGCTCCTACGACATGCCCCCTGACGTCCTGTGGAAACACTCAGTCGCCGTGGCTGTCACCGCGGAAGAAATTTCGTCCCGGACCGGAGTCGAAGAACCGCTCCACACCTTTACGGCAGGGCTCCTCCACGACGTGGGAAAAATCGTCCTCGGCTCGTGCCTCGAAATCGACCCCCAGCCCATCCTCGGGGTCGCTCTCAGGGAGAGGGTATCCATCGACATCGCAGAGCAGATGGTCCTCGGAATCGACCACGCCGAGGGAGGCGCCATCCTCCTGGAATCGTGGAATCTTCCCTCCTCCGTGGTTGAGGCAGTCCGCTGGCACCATCAACCCGACTCCCCTTCCGTGAAAAATCAGGTCCTGGTGGACCTGATACACGTCGCGAACGCTCTCTGCTACGTCTGCAGCATCGGCGTCGTCGGATTGAAGCTGAAGCTCTGCCCCTCCTGCGATTCGGTCAGGAGAACACGGCTGACGACGGACATAGCCCTCCGCGCGTCAGAATCGGCAAAGGAGAGGGTGGACTCCCTCCTCCCCATTTTCACGGGGAAGAGGGAGTAGGCTCCGGAACCTCTTCAGAACGTTTTGAAATTCTCCTTCTTGACTCCGCAGACGGGACACCGGTCGGGAGCATCCCCGATGACCGTGTACCCGCAGGTCGGACAGATGTAAACGGTCCCGATGTCCAGGTCCTTCCCCGCTCTCACCGCCTCCTTCGCCTCCGTGTAGAGGGAAGAGTGAATCTTCTCCGCCTCCACGGCGAAATGTATCGACCTCTGGGCACCCTTTTCCTCCTGAAGGTCCGCCACGGCCCCGTAGGCCGGATACATCTCATCCACTTCGAAGTTCTCGCCGTTGATCGCCGTCTGGAGGTTGCCCTCCGTCCCGCCGATTCCCTGAAGGACCTCCAGGTGGTTGCGGGCGTGGACGAGTTCGGCGTGAGCTATGGCGGTGAAGAGGCGGGCAATGTTGGGATACCCTTCCTTCTCCGCCTTCTCGGCGAAGATGAGGTACTTCACGTGGGCCTGACTCTCGCCTGCGAAAGCCGCCAGCAGGTTCTGTTTCGTCATCTCCTTCATCGTTTCACCTCCTTTTTGTTTATCTCATGTTTCCCTGCGCCCAGGAGATTCAGGACCTCTTCCCTGACTCTCTCCTGACCCAGAAGGTCTTCCAGTTTTCCCACCCGGCCCTCGAGGACACCCTCGATTGCCCTCACGATGAGGCAGAGGGAAACCGACCGAACCTGACTCCAGGTATATCTTCCCACCACTTCCCCTCCCCGGCTAAGGGTCACGGAGACCGCCTCTTCCGGCGGAGAGGGCCGGGGGTTTCTCCTCATCTCTGCGAGGGCGCTCACGAACTCCCTGAAGACTCCCTTCCCCCTTCTCCGGGATGCAACTTTCTGGAAGAAACCGACCTCCTCCGCACAGACGGCGAAAAAGCCTCCCCTCTCCCTCTCTTCTGGACGTTCAGAGAGAAAATTCACGTATTCCCTGAGCCCCCCCTGCCCCCCATAGCCCCGGAAATCAACCCTCACCGACACACTCACCCCTTTTCCCGGCCCGGAAACTTCGCTGAGAATAAGGGGAACCGCGGGGACGAAGGAGACTCCTCCGACG
>RFHC01000117.1 GCA_003696505.1 Deltaproteobacteria bacterium | reverse complement strand
TGGGAGCGGGGGACGAAGACTTTCTTCCCTTCTTCTTCCCGGTACGTCCCGTCGACGAGGACGGCCACGGAAATCTGTTTTATCTCTCCGCCCCTCTTGATGGTCCTGGTGACACTCCTGCTCGTCTCGTACTCGATTCTTTCCCTCTGATTCTGCGAAGTTGCCGCGTTCGAGGCTGTTGCCGCCGGAGACACGCCCGGTTCGTTCGAGAGGACCCCCGGAATTCCGCCGGTCACGGCGCCGGTCGATTTTTCCTGCGTCCTCTCCTCAGACCTGACGGCAACCGTGTCGGGGTCTACCTTCTCGCTCGTGAGCTCCTGCTGGGTGAAGTCGATTGCTGCAGAGACGCGGACGATTGCCTTTCCCTTCCCCACGATGTTCTCCAGCATGGTCTGGAGTTTCTTCTCGTAGTAAGAGCTCACCGTCCGCTGGTATTCGATCTGCTTCTCGCTGAGGAAAACCTCTCCCTCTTCGGGCGAGGAGAGGAGATTCCCCCGGGAATCGACGACGGTGACGTTCCTCGGGGAAAGCCCTTCGACGGAACTGGAAACGAGGTGGACGATGCTCCCCACCTGCTCCTTCGTCAGGCTCCGCCCCGGCTTCAGGCGAACGACGACGGATGCCGAGGGCTGCCGGTCGGAGTCATCAAAGATGGTTCTCTCCGGGATGGCGATGTGGACCCGGCACTGTTCAACTTCCTGCAGCTGGCGAATCGTTCGCGCCAGTTCTCCCTGGAGTGCACGACGGTAGTTGAGCTTTTGAACGAATTCGCTCACTCCGATCTGGGGTTTGTCGAAAATCTCGAATCCGACTCCTCCCCCCTGGGGAACTCCCTCCGCAGCGAGCTGGAGCCTCAGGTCGTACACCCTGTCGGAGGGGACGTAGATGGTCCTTCCCTCGACCCGGTAGGGGACCCTCATCTCCTTCAGTTTCATCACCACCGAAGACGCGTCCTCCTGAGTCAGGTTGCTGTACAGGACCTGGTAATCGATCCTGTTCGCCCAGATGATAATCCCCGCCATGAGTGCCACCGTGGCGACCGTGACGAGCCCGAGCGCCACCTTCTGTTTTGGAGGGAGCGAGTTTATTCTCTCAGCCAGGTCTTTAAGTGCCATTCCCGTTCACCTCTTCGTCAAACCGTTATACCTGCATCCGCATAATTTCTTCGTAGGCGTTGAGGAGCTTGTTCCTCACCTGGAGGAGAACCTGGAGAGAAACGTCCGCCTTTTCCATGGCAAGGACGACCGTGTGGACGTCTCTCACCTCTCCTTTCGCGAAACTCTGAATCGCCTTCTCCGCCTCGTTCTGCACCTGCGAGACCTCCTCTATCGCCTTCTTCACCGCCTCGGCGAAGGAAGTTCCGCTCTTTTTCTGAACCTGGCTCTGACCCTCAACGAGCCCCGGAATCTGTCCGATGGAACGAATCTGGTCCATTCTTCACCTCCCTCGAAAGCCCTCACACCCTCATCAGGTCGAGGGTTTTCGACACCATGTCCTTGTACGAGTTGACGAGAGTGAGGTTCGCCTCGTAAGCCCTCGTCGCGGCCAGGAGGTTCACCATCTCCTCCATGACGTCTACGTTGGGGTAGTTGACGTAGCCCTTCGCGTCGGCGTCGGGATGCCCCGGTTCGTAGACCTTCCGAAACGGCCGGGGGTCGGTGACGATCTTCACCACGTTCACCCCGACGGAATCGGGACCGAAGCGGAAGGGCTGAAAGACCAGGTCACGCCGCCGGTAGGGACCACCTGAGGGGGTCCGCGTGGAGTTGACGTTGGCGATGTTCGAGGCGATGACGTTGAGCCTTATTTTCTGCGCCTCCAGGCCGGTAGCCCCGATGGTCAGGGGTGTGAAGAGATTCCCGATCATCACCTGCCTCCCTTGATGACGTCTTTCATCATCCGTATCTTCTTCTCGAACATCCTCAGCGCCGTGTTGTACATGAGGGTGTTCTCTGCGATTTTCGACATCTCGATCTCGATGTTCACCGTGTTACCGTCCCGGGAGGGAAGAGTGGTGGGAGACTCGACGACCTCCACGGTCTCCGAAACCCCGCTTACCGCCTTCTCGAGTTCTCTCGTAAACCGGATATCCCTCGCCCGGTATCCGGGAGTGTCCGCATTGGCGACGTTTGAGGCGAGGATTCTGTGCCTCGTCATGGCCAGGTCGAGAATCTTCTCCAGGATGAAGAGGTTGTTTCCGCCCACGGTTACCTCCTTCCCCCCGGAAAGGGGGTTTTCCCGCAGAGGAGAAAAGCAAGAGCCGTTCCCTTCACCGGTATTCCTCCTCGCGGATGTCATATTCCTTTATCTTGTTCCTCACCGTCCTCACGGTGACGCCGAGAATCTCGGCCGCCTTCGTCCTGTTGCCTCCGGCTTCCCGGAGAGCCCCGACGAAGAGCTCCCTTTCCACATCCTTCAGCTTCCCAACCCTGTGAGTGCACCGGGCTTTCACGGAAAGGGCATCGTCCACGTCCACGGGCTCGAGTTCCTCCCCCCGGCAGAGGACGGCTGCCCGGTAGATGTAGTTCTCCAGTTCCCTCACGTTTCCCGGCCAGTCGCGGGAGGAAAGATATTCCTTCATGGCGGAGGAGAGGCTGAAAAATTTTCCCATCCTGTTGCCCACTTTCTTCGCGAAGAACTCCGCAAGGGGGACGATGTCCTCGCGCCTCTCCCTCAGAGGGGGAACCCTCACGGGGAAGACGTTGAGCCGGTAGTAGAGGTCTTCCCGGAAGTTCCCCTTCTCCACCTCCTCCTTCAGGTCTCTGTTGGTTGTGGCGACGATGCGCACGTCGATGGGGACGGGTTTCACTCCCCCCACACGGTCTATTTCCCTCTC
Source organism: Deltaproteobacteria bacterium (assembly GCA_003696505.1). Taxonomy (GTDB): domain Bacteria; phylum Desulfobacterota; class Deferrimicrobia; order J040; family J040; genus J040. The sequence continues at coordinate 4,695 of RFHC01000117.1, read as the reverse complement.
CTGAATCGCCCGGAGGAGTTTCGCCTGCAGGTGAGGGTTCATCTCGCTCACCTCGTCGAGGAGAATCGTCCCGCCCTGGGCGAGCTCGAACTTCCCCGGTTTCCGGGATACGGCGCCGGTAAACGCTCCCTTCTCGTGCCCGAAAAGTTCCGATTCGAGGAGCGACTCGGAGATGGCGGCACAGTTGACAGCCACGAAGGGGCCCCCGCTCCTCTGGCTTTTCCGGTGGATGAAGCGGGCGAGGACCTCCTTCCCGACGCCGCTTTCCCCGGTGAGGAGGACGGTTGCATCCGTCTTCGCCACCTCCGCGAGGAGCGAGAGAATCCTCTTCATCTCGGGGGAGGCAGCAACCACGTCTCTCTCCTCGTCAGGGAGGAGGCGCTTCACCACCCTCTCCAGGTCGTCCAGGGAGAAGGGCTTCATGATGAAGTCGGAGGCGCCGAGCTTCATTGCCTTCACGGCAGTATCAACGGTGCCGTAGCCGGTGATGACGATAACGGGGGTGAAGACCCTTCTCCGGCGAATCTCCTCGAGGAAAGATATCCCGTCCATCCTCGGCATCTTCACGTCCGTGATGATGAGGGAATAGTCAGTGAGAGATTCCCTTTCCAGCGCGTCCACCGGGTCGTGGCAGGTCACCGGAGCGAAACCGCACCTCTTCATCGACTCAGCGAGCGCCTCGGTCATCTGAATTTCGTCGTCGACGATGAGAACAGACCTCATCACTCACCCCTCACAGACAGCTTTTTTCCGGCTCTGACTCTCCCACACCTTCCTCGAAGGCCGGGAGGACGATTCTCACCCTCGTCCCCTCTCCCTTCGCGCTCTCCAGCGTGACCGACCCGCCGTGGGCCTCGACGATGGAGCGGACGATGGACATCCCCAGGCCGGTCCCCCGGTCCTTCGTGCTGAAGAAGGGTTCGAAGACCCTCCGGAGTGTTTCCGCGTCCATTCCCTCTCCCGTGTCTGTCACCGTGAGTTCGACCCGGGATGCCCGGTCGAAGAGGCGGAGGGACACGGTCAGGTCTCCCCCGTCGGGCATGGCGTGAATAGCGTTAAGGATGAGGTTGACGAGAGCCTGCCGGAGGAGCCCCCTGTCGAAGAGCATCCAGCACATCTCCTCCTCTTCCACCCTGATCCTGACCTTCCGGGAAGCCGCGAGTTCGCGGAACTCAGAACACACTTCCCGGACGAAATCGTTGAGGAGGCCGAACTCCTTCACCGGCGTCATGTCGCGGGAAAAGCGGAGCATGTTGTCGAGGGTGTTGACGAGGAGGCGGACAGATTGGGTAATCCTGGCCGCGAACTCCGCCTGCTTCGTCCCTGCCAGGTCCTTCGAGAGGAGACCGGCGAAGAGCTCTATGCTTCCTAAGGGATTGCGAATCTCGTGTGCGATTTTCAGTACGAGCTCTCCCATGGCGGAGAGGCGCCTGTTCCTCTCGTTCTCCAGTTCCAGTTTTCTCAGGCGTGTGACGTCGTTGAGGAGGAGGACTTTTCCGATGGTCCTCCCGGAAGAATCCCGGACCTGAGCCTCCTCGACGATGGCGTAGAAGGGCTTCCCCCTTTCCGGGAGAACGTACTCGTCCTCGATGGTTGCGGGAATCTCCTTCCTTCCCACCACCTCCTCAGAGGTCACCCCAAGGAGTCTCTCGGCAGCGCCGTTTATCAGGCGAATCGTCCCCTTCTCGTCGAAGAAGACGACTCCCACGTCGACGCTGTTCAAGATGCTGTCCAGCAGGTTCTTCTTCCTGTCCACCTCGTCTGTGAGAAACCGGACCCGCTCTTCCAGGACCCGGTAATATTCGACGAGAGTGGCAGACGCGCTGTTGAAGGTATCGATTGCCCTGTTCAGGAGGTCGATTTCCTGCGCTTTCATCGGGTCTCCTCCAGGAGAAGACGTGCCACTTCGCCCGTTGTTCCCCCCATGGAGAGGGCTTTCTTCAGGTAATCTCGCCTTCCCGTGAGCTTCCCTGCCTGGTAGTACGCCCACTGCCTGTCCTCCTTTCTCTCGAGTTTCCCCTCGAGGGCCTTCTCGTAATATGAGACCGCACTGTCGGTTTTCCCCCGGGCAAAGAGGAGGTCCGCTGCTTTAAGCGCCGCCCGGGATATTCCGCGGGACGCGGCTTTCTCGTACTCTTCAAGCGCTCTCTCCTCCTCCCCGAGTTTGAGGAGAACGTCGCCCATCCTGTCGTGAACGTCTCCCTCCTCGCGGAAGCGCGCGGCCCGTTCGAAATATTTGAGGGCCGTGGCGAAATTCCCCTGCTTCTCGTGCACCCGACCGATCATTTTCATCGCGTCGACAGCGTAGGTGAGGTTGAAGAGCATGATCCTCAGGAGTTTGAGCGCCCTGTCGTAGTCCCCCTCGTCCATGTAGATCTTCGCCAGGAGGAGTTTCGCCTCTCCCGCCCTCTTTCCCTCAAAAGCGCGCCGGAGGAGGAACTTCGCCTCCTTCCTCTTCCCCCAGGAGGCGAGTTTTCGCGCCATGTCCACGAGGACAGGGTCCTTCTCGTCCAGGTAATATGCGAAGCGGGAGACGAGCTCAGGCGCTTTTTCTTTCTCCTCTTCGAGAATTTCCTGGAGGCGGGTCTTCATTTCCTTCGACCTGAGAGACTGGTCCCGGACGCGGGCGACGTAACTGAGCGACTTTTCCAGGTTCCCCACTCTTTTCATCACGTCTGCCGCCGCGAGCTTGAAACCGTCGTCGACGATGTAGGAGATAATCTCCTCCGCCAGAGACGATGCCTCTTCGTAACGCCCCTCGGACCGGTAGAGGTCGAAGAGAACCCTCTTCGCCTCCACCCGCTCCAGTTCCGACTCGGTCCCCTCGACGAGAAGTTTCAAAAAGTCCTCCGCCTCCCTCACCCTTCCGGCTTTCCAGAGAATCTTCCCCTTCTCGACGAGAAGCCCCCTCTCCTTCAGGAGGGTGTCGGAGAGGCTCCGGACGATTTTCAGGGAGTCTGCGGTGGACCCCCGGAGGGCGAGCACGTAAGCCCGTGCCACGTCGGCGTAGAGCCCCGAGGGCGCGACGTCGCGGGAGAGGGTGAGGAGGGCCTCAGCCTCCGTTACCCTTCCCTGCCGGAGGTAAATCATCGCCTCAAGCCCCCTGGCCTCAGAGAGGAGGGGAGGTTCTACTCCTTTCAACTCCCTGAGAGCGTCGTCGTAGAGGCGCTTCTGGAAGAGGCACTCGGAGAGGAGGAGTCTCGCCAGGTTCCCGTACTCCGGATGAGGATAATTTTTGAAGTATCTTTTCAGGTTGATGTATGCCTCGTTGAACCTCCTCAGACGGAATTCGCACTGAATCGCCATGACAAATGCCTTCTCCCTCTCCTTCTCGTCGGGAGAGGTGAGGTAAATGTCCCGGTAAATTTCGCGAGCCTTCTCGTACTCCCTCGTCTTGAAGTACGAGTCCGCCAGCACGAAGGGGCTCATCCTCCCGGAGACCTCCTCGCGGCTTTGCCCCTCTCCCTTCCCGGCAGGGCCGTGATGTGCCCCTTCCTCCGCCCGGAGGGAGGTAGCGATGAAAAGGCAGAGGAAAAGACACCCGAGAAAAACCGGAACGGTATGGAAAATTTTCCTCGTCATCGGGATTCTCCGGGAAGGGGATATGAAAAAGGCGTGCCAGGTGTGACAGCTGGAGGGAGAAGGGGGATAACCTCCCGTAACCCCTTCTATTTCAGACAATTGTCTCCTTCCGCGGGAAAGAGAGGAAGGAAGGGAGTCAATATGTTGACATCAGGGAAGGGGAGCCAGGGGGGCAGGATGTTAATTTTATGACGGGTCAGTAGGCTTTTCTGAAGAGGCCGTCTCTGTTGAAGAGGATGATGATGCTGATGCGCCTGTTGCGGGGGTCTGCCGGGTTCGTCTTGATGAGGGGCATCGTGTCTCCGTATCCGATGACCTTGGCGAAGCGGTCGGGAGAGAGCCCTGCCTCTTCCATCATCCTCCGCGCGGCAGCGGCCCTGAGGATGGAGAGCTCCCAGTTCGTAATCTTCCCCCGCCGGAAGGGGAGAGAGTCGGTGTGACCCTCCACGACGATTTTGTTCCGCACGTCTTTCAGGTTCTCGGCGATGAGCTGGAGCGCCCACTTCCCCTTCTCGCTGAGCTGGTCGGACCCCGGGGCGAAGAGCGAACTCCCCTCCTTGTCTACAATCTGAATGCGAACGCCCTCGTCGAGGATGTCGATGACGAACTGGTCCTCTATCTCCGCCAGCTGCTCCTTGATGGCCTCCTTCAACTTCGCCCGGAGCCTGTTCGGGTTGATGTCTCCAGCCCCTTTTCCCTGTTCGTATGTCAGGTCTTTCGACTCGCCGCCGGGATGCTCGAATATCTGAGACGACTCTCCGAGAAAGGAAACGCCCGACTGTTCGAAGAGGCTGAAGTGCTTGAAGTAAGAGGAGATTCGCGCCCGCTTCTCCGGAGAAGACATGGTGATGAGCCAGAGGAGGAGGAAAAAGGCCATCATGGCGGTGACGAAGTCGGCGTAGGCCACCTTCCAGGACCCGCCGTGGTGGCCTTCCCCTCCCTTCTTCACCCGCTTGATGATGATGGGCTGCTTCTTCTCCTCGCTCATGAGCCCTTAACCTGCCTCATGGCCTCCTCCACTTCCTCGAAGGAGGGCTTCACGTTCGAGGGAACGACGCGCCGGGCAAACTCGATGGCAATCTGGGGAGTCCCCCCGCTGACGAAGGACACGAG
>RFHC01000116.1 GCA_003696505.1 Deltaproteobacteria bacterium | reverse complement strand
GAATCCCGGCGCGTTCAGCGGGGGTCCCCTTCAGCACTTCACCCACAACGGGCTTGAGGACGGGCATTCCTGCCATGAAGAGAAACCAGAAGACGAAAGCGGCAAAGACGATGTTGAAACCGGGGCCGGCCAGGACGACGAGGAGTTTGTGGAGAGGCGGCCTGTGCGAAAATGACCGGGACTCTTTCCCCGGGTCTACCTCCTCCTCGGGGCTCTCCCCGAGAAGTTTCACGTACCCGCCGAAAGGGATGGCAGAGACGAGGTATTCCGTCCCTCCCCTCTCGAACCCCGCCAGTTTTGGACCGAACCCGAGGGAGAACTTCTGGACTTCAATTCCCAGGAGCCTCGCCACGAGGAAGTGACCAAACTCGTGGACGAAAATGAGAATTCCCAGGACGACGATGAAAGATACGACGTAAATCAAACTCTCCGACTCCTTTCCATCCCTGAGACTATTCTATCAATTAGACTTACCGCCTCCGAAATGGTTTCCTCCACTCCCTCCAGCGTGACGGGCTGCGACGCCTTCCCCTCCATCTCCCTGACCGCCCTTTCCGTCAAGCTGTATATATCGGAAAAGGCCACCCTTCCCTCAAGGAAATGCTCCACGAGCCTGTCGTTTGCTCCCACCAGGACTGAAGGAAGCAGCCCTCCCTTCATCGCCACCTCGCGAGCGAGAGGGACGGAAGGGAACTTATCGTAGCGGGGAAGGGAAAACTCCAGCCCGTTCAGGTCCTCGGGAAGGCTCAGGGTCCGGCACAGTTCCACTCTCTCCGGGAAGGAGAGGGCAAAGGCGATGGGAATTTTCATGTCCGGGACTCCCAGGTGCGCGATGAGAGACCCGTCGACAAACTCCACCATCGAGTGAACGATAGACTGGGGATGGATGAGGACGTCTACTCTTTCCGGAGAGACCTCGAAAAGCCGGGATGCCTCGATGAGTTCATACCCCTTGTTCATCATCGTTGCCGAATCGACTGTTATCTTCTTCCCCATCTTCCAGACGGGATGGGAGAGGGCATCCTCCACCGTGACCGAGGAAAAGTCCACATCCCTTCCGTGAAAAGGACCACCCGAGGCGGTGAGGACGATTCGGCGAACACCTCCTCTGTCGTGCCCCGCCAGGGCCTGAAATATGGCTGAATGCTCGCTGTCGACGGGGATGAGGAGAGCACCCGACTTTTTCGCCTCCGAGACGAAGAGCTCTCCCGCCGCTACGAGAAGTTCCTTGTTGGCGATTCCCACCCGCTTCCCTCTCTTCACCGCCTCGAGGTTCGCGCGCAGACAGGAAACGCCCGAGGCTCCTGCCAGGACGGTGTCCACTTCGTCGTGGAGTGTTCCCGCGAGAATCCCTTCCTCACCCCAGAGAATTTCCCAGGGTCCGGGTCCGACGAGGGACTTCAGCCTCTCTGCTTCCTCCTCTCCCTCGAGAGACACGACGGCGGGCTTGAATTCCCGCACCTGCTCCGCGAGAAGGTCAACGTTCTTTCCCGCCATGAGGGAGACGATTTGAAACTTCTCCGGGCACGACCGTACGACTTCGAGCGCTGATAGGCCGATTGAGCCCGTGCTCCCCTGGAGGGCAATTTTCCTCATCCACTCAACCCCCTGAGGAGGAAGTAGAGGACCGCTCCGTTGAGGATGAAGCTGTCAACCCTGTCGAGCATCCCCCCGTGTCCCGGGAAAAGCGCCCCGGAATCCTTCACCCCTGCCGTCCTCTTCAGGAGCGACTCGAAGAGGTCGCCCATCTGTCCCACCGTGGAGACGATAAAGGCGAAAAGGAGGGGCCGCACACCCCCCGGAAGGATACCCAGTTTGGTGAGGAAGAGATATCCCGCCAGGGTCCCGAAAACGGCAGAGGCCAGGGCTCCCTCCCAGGTCTTCCCCGGCGATATGGCGGGAGCGAGCTTCGTCCGGCCGAAACGAGACCCGACGAAGTAGGCGGCCGTATCTCCCACGTAAACGGTGGTGGCAATGAAAAATATGAACTCCTTCCCGGAGGGAAGTTCCCGGAGAAAGGAAAAGAAGGGGAGAAAGAGAACGACGTAAGCGTAGCCGAGAAAGGAAAAAGCGCACCACCGGGCAGACTCCTTCGTCGTGTCCGGGAGGAAAACGGAGAAGAAGAGGAAGAAAAGAGCTCCTCCCACGAGCGGGAAGACGAGCGATGAAGGGGCGGACTGGCTGACGAAGAAAACCGTCGGACCTGCCAGGAGGGGAAGGTACCAGGAGCGAATCGCGTCGAGGCCGAAAAACATCGTCCCGAACTCGAACCCGCAGAGGAATGCCACTCCGCCGAGGAGGAGGGAAAAGGTGAAGGGAGACAGGTAGAGAACGGCAAGGACGAGGAGCGGTATGAGGACTGCAGCCGTGAGTACTCTCTTAAGGAGCATTCTCCCCCCGGGGTTCTTCTTCTATCTGCTCGTCGGTGAGGCCGAAGCGCCTCTTCCTCCGCGCGTAATCGTCGAGTGCCTTTTTGAACTCCGCCTTCGTAAACTGGGGCCACAGTTTCTCCGACACGTAAATCTCCGTGTAGGCGAGCTGCCAGAGCATGAAGTTGCTCACCCTCATCTCTCCGCTCGTCCTGATGAGGAGGTCCGGCTCGGGAATCCAGGGCGAGTCAAGGTGTTCCCGGAGGGTCTCCTCCGTCACGTCCCGTGCGCGAAGGCTTCTTTTCCGGAGCATCCTCCTGACGGCACGGACAATCTCATCGCGCCCCGAATACGAGAGAGCGAGGGTGAGGACCATCTCCTCATTGTCCTCCGTTTCCCTGAGTGCCCGGTCCACCTTCTCCCTCACGTCTTCAGGAAGGCGGTCAAGGTCTCCGATGACGTTCAACCGAATCCCTTTCTTCTTCATTTCCGGGAGTTCTCTATCCACGTATTCCTTCAGCAGGTTCATGAGCCCCTCAACCTCGTCGCGGGGGCGCCCCCAGTTCTCCGTGGAGAAGGCGAAGAGGGTGAGATAGGGAATCTTTTTCTCGTAAGCAAACTCCACCGCCTTCCTGACCGCCTTCATGCCCGCCCTGTGGCCGAAAATTCTCGGCAAACCTCGCCTCTTCGCCCACCTGCCGTTTCCGTCCATGATGATCGCCACGTGGCGTGGAATTTTCTTCTTTTTTCCAGGCAACCGTACCCTCCAGAAAAAAAAGAGGGTTTCCCTTCTGGAAACCCCTGCTCACTCACGATTCGGAAGGAGTTACACCTCGAGGATTTCCTTCTCCTTCTTCTCCAGGAGGTCGTCCACTTTATCGACGTACTCGTCGGTAACCTTCTGTATCTCCTCCTGAAATCTCTTCATCTCGTCTTCGGAAATCTCCTTGTTCTTCTCCATCTCCTTGACCAGTTCCATGTATTCCCTGCGGACGTGGCGGACAGCGACGCGAGCCTCCTCAGCCATCTTCTTCACGTTCTTCACCAGTTCCTTCCTCCTCTCCTCGGTGAGGGGAGGAATCTGCAGTCTTATGACCTTCCCGTCGTTCATCGGGTTCAAACCCAGGTTGCTCGACGTGATGGCCTTTTCTATGACGGGAATCATCTGGGCATCCCAGGGCTGGATAACGATGAGCCTGCTCTCCGGGACGGTGAGGGTCGCAACCTGATTCAATGGAGTCATCTGGCCGTAATACTCAACCTTGATGCCGTCGAGGATGGAAAGGGAGGCTCTGCCCGTCCGGACCTTGGCAAGTTCTTTCTTGAACTTTTCGAGGCACTTTTCCATCTTCGCCTTCATCTCATCTTTCCACGCCATCTTGCACCCCCCTGACAATTGTTCCCACTTTTTCTCCTCTCACAGCCCTGACGATATTGCCTCTTTCCATGAGGTTGAAGACGATAATCGGAAGATTGTTGTCCATACAGAGAGAAATTGCCGTTGAATCCATCACTTTCAGATTATACCTGAGAACGTCCAGGTAAGATAACTCGTCGTACTTCTCCGCATTCGGGTTCGTGGCGGGGTCCGAATCGTACACGCCGTCCACTTTCGTGGCCTTGAAGATGGCGTCAGCACCTATCTCCATCGCCCTCAAAGCCGCAGCCGTGTCCGTCGTGAAGTACGGGTTGCCCGTTCCCGCAGCGAAGATAACGACCCGCCCCTTTTCCAGGTGACGAATCGCCCTCCTCCTGATGTAGGGTTCGGCAATCTGCCTCATCTCGATGGCAGACTGGACCCTCGTCATGATGCCTCTGTCTTCCAGGACCTCCTGGAGAGCGATGGAGTTGATAACCGTAGCGAGCATACCCATGTAGTCTGCGCTCGCCCGGTCTATTCCGTATTCCTTCGACGTTACCGTCCCGCGGAGGATGTTCCCCCCTCCCACGACGAGAGCCACCTGAACTCCCAGAGAAAGGACGTCTTCAATTTCTCCCGCGATGAGGTCGAGAACGGCCGGATCGATACCCGCCGGCTGCTCCCCCATGAGAGCCTCACCGCTCAACTTGACGAGCACCCGTCTGTAGAAAGGGTCTTCCTTCACTGCTCTCCCCCCGGGGAGGCGGAAGGCCCGGGCGTCAGTTCCCCGACGTCTCGCCCAGGGCGAAGCGGACGAACCTCCTCACCACGATGTTTTCCCCCAGCTTCGCAATCGCCTCCGTGACCACGTCCTTCACCTTCTTGTCGGGGTCTTTGATGAAATCCTGCTCCATGAGGCAGGCTTCCTCGAAAAACTTCGATATCTTCCCTTCGACAATCTTTTCGATTATCTTCTCCGGTTTCCCTGCCTGTCTGGCCTGCTCACGGTATATCTCCTTTTCCCTCTCGATGACATCCTGAGGGACATCCTCAGGCTTCACGTACTGGGGATTCGAAGCGGCAATCTGCATGCAGATGTCCTTGACGAGAGCCTGAAACTCGTCCGTCTTCGCCACGAAGTCGGTCTCGCAGTTGACTTCGACGAGGACTCCTATTTTCCCTCCCGCGTGGATGTAAGAGGCCACGAGCCCCTCTGATGCGGTCCGCGTCGCCTTTTTCGCCGCCGTTGCCAGGCCTTTCTTCCGAAGGTATTCGACCGCCTTCTCCATATCTCCGCCGCTTTTGACGAGTGCTTCCTTGCAGTCCATCATTCCCGCGCCCGTTTTCTGCCGCAGTTCCTTGATCATCGCTGGTGTCACAGACATCTCTCACAACCTCCGTATGTGATGTTTCTTCTTTTACTCTGCTTTCTCTTCCGTCTCTTCGACGGAAGGTGCCGCTTCCTCTGCGGACGCGGCAACTTCTCCCTCTTCCTCTTCCTCCGTATCAACGAGGGCGATAGTCACCTCTTCCTCGCCCTCTTCCTCTGCCATTTCCGCCATCTTCGACTCGTACTCCTTCTTCCCCTCGATAACGGCATCTGCAATCCGGCTGACGAAGAGCTTTATCGCCCTGATGGCGTCGTCGTTTCCGGGGATGATTATGTCAATAAGGTCCGGGTCGCAGTTGGTGTCGACGATGGCTATGACGGGAATCTCCAGCTTCCTCGCCTCCCTCACGGCAATCTCTTCGCGGGAGGGGTCGACGATGAAAACGGCATCGGGCAGGCGCTTCATGTAACGAACGCCCCCGAGAACTTTGAGGAGTTTTTCCTTCTTTTTCCTGAGCTTGATTACTTCTTTCTTCGTCAACTTCTCGAAGGTTCCGTCCTTCTCCATCTCGTCGAGGCGGTCAATCATGTCGACGCTTTTCCGAATTGTCTGGAAGTTCGTGAGCATCCCCCCAAGCCACCTCTGATTGACGTAAGGCATGCCACAGCGCTCAGCTTCCTCCCTGATAGACTCCTGAGCCTGTTTCTTCGTCCCCACGAAGAGGAGCGTCTTCCCCTGAGCCGCAAGGTCGCGAACGTACTCGTAGGCTTCGCTGAACATCCGGACGGTCTGCTGAAGGTCGATGATGTAAATCCCGTTCCTCGAGGTGAAAATGTAGGGCTTCATCTTGGGATTCCACTTCCGGGTCTGGTGTCCGAAGTGGACCCCCGCTTCGAGAAGTTGCTTCATGGTGACGCGCGGTTCGACTTTCTGTTCCATCTGGTCTTTCCTCCTTTCGGTTATTCCTCCGGTTCCTTCATCCGGGAAGAGCCAGCCCTGCCGCAGCGCAGGACCACCGGGCCCTCCCGTCAGGACCGTGTGTGGTCTCTCCGGGAAACCGCACAGTTTTCCCCGGGAAAATTAAACTTTAACATTAAAACCCCTTTCGTTCAGAAAATCAAGGGGGAAGGCGTCACGTCGTGTATTCGCTGTTCAGCTTCACGTAATCGAGCGTCAGGTCGGACGTGTAAACGTGATACTGCCCCTTCCCCTTCCCGACCCGGACGCGCACTTCGTAAAACTTCTTCTTCACCACCCTTTTCCCTTTCGCGGCCCCGGCGGGGTCCGGCACGAGGCCCGGCCCGAAAACACGGGCACCGTCGAAGAAGACCTCCATTTTTTCAGGATCAAAGCGAACTCCCGACCTCCCTGCGGCGGCGACTATCCTCCCCCAGTTAAAATCGGCCCCGAAGACGGCGGTTTTCACGAGGAGTGAGGTCCCCACCGACCGGGCGACCCTTTCGGCCTCCCTATCCGTGGAAGTCCCCTCTACAGAGATCCGGACGACCCTCGTGGCGCCCTCGCCATCCGAGACGATTTTCAGCGCCAGTTCCTCCATCAATTCCCTGAGACAGAGCTCGAAATCTCGCAGGTCCTCTCCCGACAACGTTCGCGCCGCCGAAGCCCCATTGGCCACAACAGCCGCAGTGTCGTTCGTCGACGTATCCCCGTCGACGATTATCCTGTTGAAGGTCTCCTCCACACAGCGCCTGTGGATTCTCCTCAAATCCCCTGCCGTGAGCCTCGCGTCCGTGAAAACGTAAGCGAGCATCGTTCCCATATTCGGCGCAATCATTCCCGCGCCTTTGGCTACACCCAGGAGCGTTATCTTCTCTCCTCCCACCCTGATAACCCGCCTCGTCAGTTTTGGATAGGCATCGGTGGTCATGATGGCGGACGCAGCCTCCTCGAATCCGTCCTCAGAAAGTGCCTTTACGAGGCGGGGAACTGCCCGGAGAAGCCTCTCTGCCGGAAGGGGGACACCGATGACTCCCGTTGACGAAGGGAGGATTTTTTCCACTTCGATTCCCGTTACCCTGCTGACTTCCCCCACGACCCGGGAGACGGACCGGATGCCTTCAGGGCCTGTGCAGGCGTTGGCGTTTCCCGAATTGACGACGATACACCTTATTCCAGAAAGGCGCGCCCTTTCCTTCGCCCAGATGAGAGGAGCCGCCTGCACGAGGTTTCGGGTGAAAACGACGGATGATACGGCAGGGAGGTCAGAAACGAAGAGAGCCAGGTCTTTTTCCCCTTTCCCCTTAATTCCGCAGGAAACGCCGGCTGCCCGGAAACCGGCGACTCTCCACCTGCCCACTCTCAATTCCTCCCGCAGCACTTCTTGTACTTTTTGCCGCTCCCGCAGGGGCAGGGGTCATTCCGTCCCACCTTCTTCTCCTTCCTCCTGACCGTCCTGGTCCCGCCCCCTTCTCCCCTGTTCATGACGAGGCGGCGAGGACCGGAGAGAGAAATGGAAGAGACGTCCTCCTCCGTCTGTATCCTCACGTTGTAGAGCTTTTTCAGGCTTTCTTCCTTAATCCTGTACACGAGGTCGGAGAACATCTCGAAACCTTCCCGCTGGTACTCCTTCAGCGGGTCCATCTGTCCGTAACCCCTGAGACCGATTCCCTCCTTCAGGTGGTCCATGGCAAGGAGGTGGTCCTTCCAGAGGGCATCGATGGTGGAGAGAATGAAGACCCTCTCCAGGTACCGGACGATTTCCTCTCCAAAAGTGGCTTCCCGCTCCTCGTAAGTCTTCACCGCCTTCTCGAGAAGAGACTCCCTCAGCTCGTCCCGGGTGAGCCCCTCCGGCTTTTCCGGGTCCAGGTCGGGGGAAATTCCGAAGACCATACGGTAGTATTCCGAGAGGCCCTTCAGGTCCCACTGCTCGGGGTAGAGCTTTTCGTCCGTGTACGTGTCGACCAGTTCTTCCACCACCTCTTCCGCCATGTCGAGAACCATATCCCGGAGGTTTTCGCTCGCCATAATCTCTTTCCGCAGGTCGTATATGACGGTCCTCTGCTTGTTCATGACGTCGTCGTATTCGAGGAGATGCTTCCTGATTTCGAAATTGTGAGCCTCTACCTTGCTCTGAGCGTTTTCTATCGCCTTCGTCACCATCCGGTGCTCGATGGGCTGTCCCTCCTCCATCCCGAGGCGCTCCATGAGCGCGGAAACTTTCTCCGAGCCGAAGATGCGGAGCAGGTCATCCTCGAGAGAGAGGTAGAAGCGGCTCGACCCCGGGTCACCCTGGCGGCCTGCACGACCCCTCAGCTGGTTGTCTATCCGTCTGCTCTCGTGCCTCTCCGTGCCTATGATGTGGAGCCCACCCAGCTCCTTCACTCCTTCGCCGAGGACGATGTCGACACCTCTCCCCGCCATGTTCGTGGCTATGGTCACCTTCCCTTTCTGTCCCGCCTCAGCGATGATTTCCGCCTCCTTCTCGTGGTGCTTGGCGTTCAGGACGTTGTGGGGAATCCCCTCCCTCTTGAGCATCCTGCTCAACTTCTCCGACTTCTCGATGGAAACCGTCCCCACGAGGACGGGGCGCCCCACCCTGTAAAGTTCTTTTATCTCCTCAACGACGGCCCTGAATTTCTCCTTCTCCGTCCTGTAAACGACGTCCGGGTAGTCGATCCTGATCATCGGTTTGTTCGTCGGAATGACGACCACGTCGAGGTTGTAAATTTCCTTGAACTCCACCGCCTCAGTGTCGGCCGTTCCCGTCATGCCGGCGAGCTTCTCGTACATGCGGAAGTAGTTCTGGAAGGTGATGGAAGCGAGGGTCTGGTTCTCGCTCTCTATCTTCACCCCCTCCTTCGCCTCGAGGGCCTGGTGGAGGCCGTCGCTGTACCTCCTGCCGGGCATGAGCCGTCCGGTGAACTCATCGACGATGATGACCTCACCGTCCTTGACGACGTAGTCCACGTCGCGCTTGAAGAGGGCGTGCGCCTTCAGCGCCTGGTTAACGGCGTGAAGGATGTCCATGTTCTTCGGGTCGTAGAGGTTGTCCACCCCGAGGAGCCTCTCGACGCGCGCAACTCCCTCTTCCGTCAGCACGGCCGTCCTGGCCTTTTCGTCAACCGTGTAGTCCCTCTCCTTCCTGAGCTGGGTGACCACGGAGTTCGCAACGTAGTACTTCTCCGTCGACTCTTCAGAGGGTCCGGAGATGATGAGAGGGGTTCTCGCCTCGTCTATGAGGATGGAATCCACCTCGTCCACGATTGCGTAGTGGAGTTCCCGCTGAACCATGTCGTCCAGCGAGAACTTCATGTTGTCCCTCAGATAGTCGAAGCCAAACTCGTTGTTCGTCCCGTAAGTGACGTCCGCAGCGTACGCCTTTTTCCTCTCCTCGTCGTCGAGGCCGTGGACGATGACCCCCACCTCCAGGCCGAGGAAGTTGTAAATGGGACCCATCCACTCGGCGTCCCTCCGGGCAAGGTAGTCGTTGACGGTGACGACGTGGACCCCTTTTCCCGTCAGGGCGTTCAGGTATACGGGGAGCGTCGCCACGAGGGTCTTTCCCTCACCGGTTTTCATCTCGGCGATCTTCCCCTCGTGGAGAACGACGCCGCCGATGAGCTGGACGTCGAAGTGCCTCATCCCGAGGACCCGCTTCGACACCTCTCGCACGACGGCGAAGGCTTCGGGAAGGAGGTCGTCCAGGCTCTCTCCCTTCTCGAGCCTCTCTCGAAACTCGACCGTCTTTGCCCGGAGGCGGTCGTCGGAGAGTTTCGAGATTTCCGGTTCGAGGCTGTTAATTCGGTCGACGATGGGCTGAATTCTCTTCAGCTCTCTCTCGTTCTTCGTCCCGATGACTTTCTTTGCTATCCACTTGAGCATCGCTTAAACTCCTCACCCTCAAAGAGAGGGCAAAAAAATATTCTCTCCCCTTAAAAAGCCCTCCTCCAGGGCTCCCCTCACCGATATTCTACTCCATGAGAGGGGCAGTTATCCAAGGTAGCGGAACGGGTTGGTCGGTACTCCGTTGACTCTGATTTCAAAGTGGAGGTGAGGACCGGTGCTGCGACCGGTCGTCCCTACCCTTCCGATGACCTGTCCTCTCTGGACGTAATCACCGAGACGGACGAGAATCTCCGACATGTGAGCGTAGAGAGACCGGTAACCGTTTCCGTGGTCAATAACGACGACGTTTCCAAACGAGGGGTCGAAACTGGAGCGGACCACCTTTCCCGCACCCGCTGCTCTGACCTCGGCTCCCATCGGAGCCTGAATGTCAAGGCCCCTGTGGAACACTGCCCGGCGGGTAAAAGGCGATATCCTCGTCCCGAATCCGGAGGAGATGACACCCCTTACCGGCCAGAGGGTCGGCATCGACTCGAGCACTTCCAGGCGGACCTCCAGAAGGTCTTT
>RFHC01000115.1 GCA_003696505.1 Deltaproteobacteria bacterium | reverse complement strand
GTCGACAACGTCTGAAACCACATCAGCAATATTCACGCGTGACCTCAGGTCCTCAATCGTTTTTCTGGAAATCTTCCCGTTCATCCACAATGAGGCAAGGGATGACCTTGTTTCGGGAATCTGTCGACGCGGTCCCGAATTTCGCGAATCACCCGGAGAGAATGGAGCGGACCATCTCGCTGACGACCTTCCCGTCGGCGCGGCCCGCAACCTTCGGCATGACGGCCTTCATCACCTTGCCCATCTCCTTCACGGACGCGGCGCCAACCTCGGATATGGTCTCCCGTACGATTTTCTCAAGCTCTTCCCGCGAAAGTTCAGGGGGGAGGTACTTCTGCAGGACCTCTATTTCCTTCCTCTCCTTCTCCGCCAGGTCTTCCCTCTCCCCCTTCTCGTAAAGTTCGATTGACTCCTTCCTCTGCTTGATGAGGCTCGATATGACCCGGACGACCTCAGCGTCGTCCAGCTCTTTACGGAGTTCAATCTCCCTGTTTTTCAGCGCAGAGAGAGCCATTCTCAAAGCAGAAAGCGCTACCAAATCGCGAGATTTAGTAGCGCTTTTCATGTCCTCCCGAATCTTTTCCAGGAGACTCATGGGACCTCTAACTCGACATTTTCTTGAGCTTCTTGAGGAGGCGCTTGCGGGCAGCGAGCATCTTCTTCTTCCTCTTGACGCTCGGCTTCTCGTAATGCTCCCTCTTCCTGATTTCCGAGAGGATGCCCGCCTTCTCGCACTGCTTCTTGAAGCGCTTCAGCGCCATTTCGAAGGACTCATTTTCTTTGACCTTCACATTGGGCATTCAGAAATCACCCCTTCCTTGTTTTGGATTGCCACAATCTTACTTATTTTACTTGATTTTCAGAGTAAGTCAACCTTTCACCCCATTTTGTGTCCCAGCTGCTTCCCACCGATGAGGTGCATGTGCAGGTGCATGACAATCTGTCCCCCTTCGGGGCCGTTGTTGATGACCGTGCGAAAACCCTTCTCGCTTATCCCCTTCTCCTCCGCCAGTTTCGACGCCACCAGAAGCATCTTCCCGAGGAGAGGCGCGTGCTCTTCCGAAACGTCGCTGAGGTTTTTCAGGTGAGTCTTCGGGACGATGAGAATGTGGACGGGCGCGACGGGGTTGATGTCGTTGAAAGCGATGATGTCGTCGTCTTCGTACACGACGGTAGAGGGAATCTCCTTCTTGACAATGCGGCAAAAAACACAATCGACCACTCTTCTCCTCCTGTTTCAGATGAGTTTGCGGTAAAAGCAGGTCCTTTCACCAGTATGACAGGCCGGGCCCTTTGGCCTGACTTTGTAGAGTATAGTATCAATATCACAATCGTAGAAAATTTCAACAATTTCCTGCACGTTGCCTGACGACTCTCCTTTGAGCCAGAGTTTCTGCCGTGAGCGTGAGAAGTAGTGCGCCACCCTCTTCTCCACCGTGAGGCGGAGTGCCTCCTCGTTGGCATATGCCACCATCAGGACCGTCCCGTCCTCAGCATCCTGCGTCACCACGGGGACGAGCCCTCTCTCGTCAAACTTCACCATCCCGATGAATTCGTCAAGGTTCATCACTCCCTCCTTCTTCATCCTTATTTCTCACGCCGGACGGACGGGGACTCCCCGCTCCCGGAGATACTCCTTCGCCTCGCGGATGCTGTATTCGCCGTAGTGAAAAATGGACGCGGCAAGGACGGCATCGGCACCCCCCTCGACGATTCCCTCGTAAAGGTGCTCCAGGTTTCCTGCCCCGCCGGACGCGATGACGGGGACGGGGACAGCATCGACGACGGCCCTGGTCAACTCCAGGTCATACCCGTCCTTCGTCCCGTCCCTGTCCATGCTCGTGAGGAGTATTTCCCCCGCCCCAAGTTCAACGACCTTCTCTGCCCACTTCACGGCATCTATCCCTGTGGGATTTCTCCCTCCGTGGGTGTACACCTCGAAGCGGTACTCTTTCCCCTCCACGCGGCGGGCGTCGATGGCAACGACGATGCACTGGCTTCCAAACCTCCGGGCAGCCTCGGCGACGAATTCCGGGTTTTTCACTGCCGCCGTGTTGATGGAGACCTTGTCGGCTCCAGCCTTCAGGAGCTTTCTGATGTCGTCGAGCGTCCGGACCCCGCCTCCGACAGTGAGGGGCATGAAAACCCTCTCCGCCGTCTTCCTCACAACGTCGATGATTATCTCCCTCTCCTCGTGCGATGCTGAGATGTCGAGGAAGGTGAGTTCGTCGGCCCCCTCCTCATCGTACCGCTGGGCGATTTCCACGGGGTCGCCCGCATCCCGGAGATTCACGAAATTCACACCCTTTACGACCCTGCCTCTGTGGACGTCCAGGCAGGGAATAATCCGGCGGGCAAGCACCTCACTCCTCCTCTTCGAGCTCGATGGCCTTGCGAAAGTCTATCCGGGACGAGTAGAGAGCTTTCCCGATGATGACCCCCGTAATCCTTCCTTCTGCCTTCTCCCGGGAAATCTCTTTTATCCTCTTCACGTCTTCGAGGGAAGACACCCCTCCCGAGGCGATGACCGACCCTTCGACGGAACGAGCGAACTCTTCGAGAGCCTCGAAGTTGGGACCTTCAAGTGTTCCATCACGGGTAATGTCCGTGTAGACGAACGTTCTTATGCCGCTTTTCTGCAGGTCTCTCGCGAGGTCGACGGCGCTCAATCCCGTGACTTCCACCCATCCCCTTATCGCGACGATTCCGTCCACCGCGTCGATTCCCGCGACAACTCTCTCCCCGAAACGGTCCGTTATCCTCTTAACGAGGTCGGGACTGCGGACGATGCTCGTCCCCAGGATGACCCTCGAGACGCCTGATTCCAGGTAATCCTCTGCCACCTCATAACTTCTTATTCCCCCTCCCACCTGGACCTGAAGGGACGTCTCTTCAGCGATTCTCTTGACGAGGTGAGCGTTCTTCGGCTCTCCGCTGAAGGCACCATCAAGGTCGACCACGTGGATGATGGACGCGCCGTCCTGCTCCCAGCGCCTCGCGACGAGAACAGGCTCTTCGGAGAATACCGTCATCTCCTCCCGCTTCCCCCGGG
>RFHC01000114.1 GCA_003696505.1 Deltaproteobacteria bacterium | reverse complement strand
TGCTTTCTTATGAGAGACCGTCCTTTCCACTTTCCCCCCTCTCCAGGTAAAAATAATCATCGGAAAATCAGGGAAAAACTTGAGAATAAAAGGCTGTTTGCATCTACCTGCTCTCAGGTGTCAGAGCAATGACATGTGATATGAGTCAGAGAGGCGGTGTGAAGAAACATAAGGTGGAGAGAGGCTGTGGACACCTGTTATCCCTGCTCTCCTCCTACCTGGTGTCAGAACAACATATAAGGCAAAAAGACAAGTAAATGGTTATGAGAGAAAAAAGAATATCCGATGAATTCAGAATGCAGGTGATATATGAAAAAGAGTAATCCTATTTATAGTTATAGCACCTTGAGTAAGGAAGGCTTTTTAAGGGCTTGTATTAAACCAGAATATCAGAGAAAAGGGGAGAAAATTCTTCCCTCAATTTCAATCTCCATTAAATGATGCATTGGAAAATTTAATTAGTCAAACGGGATAAAGTTTCTCCATGGTTTTCACGAATTCAGGAGGACCGAAAAAACGTCTTCTCAGTCCTTCTTTAACTCTATCCACTGAAGAAGAAGTAAGGCGGAAAAGATGTCGAAAAGCTTCGTGGTAGTTAAGGTGTTCAGGTTTTCCGGGAAGGGAGAACACAAGTGAATCCTGGCAAATATAAACAGGAGAAACGTGCCCGAAGGCATGGAAATGAAAGGATGAGTTCGGGAACTGGTCAGGGTTTTTGACGATTCCTGCTCTTACCGGGTTCTCGTAAATATATCTCACAGCGGTAAGATAGTGTTCATCTGATGAAATGATTGTCGACCTGTATCTGTCACCCCATAAATGACCGGAACGTTTAGAGATTTTATTGTATTCCATTGCGACTCTTGAGTTGAGAAATTGGACAAAACGGGGAAGGTTGTGCTCGTTGATTTTTAGGATGAGATGGTAGTGATTGGACATAAGGACGACATGGTAAAGCGTCACATTGTATTTTTTAATGGCTCTATTTAAAACTCTCATGAAAATTCTCACGATTTTTTTCTTGTGGAATCGAAAGGTCCTGTTGTTTGTTCTCGTAGTAATGTGATACGGAAATGTCGTTTGCACGATTCTTCTCGGCCTTCCCATATGTTTACCCCCTAGATTTTTTCAAAAGGAGAATAGAAATAATCATTCCAGTTGCTAAACCATTGATTATCTGTGATTTTTATGGTGACAGAGCGGGAATGTCTGGACGATTTTAGGAAGGGCAGTTCGAAACTAAGACGCAGGAAATAAATTGCTTATTTATGTTTTGAAAAAATTATCAGGAAAATTAAAAGGATAAGGGATAAAGCCCATATTGTGATAACGAGCATGGTCATCTTTCTCGCCTTTTCCTCTTTCCACATCGTAGAAGGGCGGATGCCGAGGGAGAAAAAAGTGACGACGCCGGTCAGGTTTATACAGATGACGTTGGCGAGGAAGAGGAGAAACGCGTTTAAGGCTGCTGTAAACTTCCCCGCGCCCAGCAATATTCCTGCGGTCGTGAGTGGTGGAAGAAGGGCAACAGCCACCATAACTCCCACGAGCGTTGTTGAAATTCCGGCTGTGAAGGAAAGTGCCCCCGCTGTCCCTGAGGCTAGTCCCAGTACGATGTCTCCGGTCCCTAATTTTGTCCTTGAGACTATTTCAGGTGAAGAAATATTTACGGGGAAGAACAATCCTATGATGAGGGATGCCCCCAGGCAAAGGAGGATTCCTGTTACGAGAGCTTTTCCTGCGGAATAACCGAGGTCCGGGTCTCCCAGAGTTGTTGCCAGTGACAGAGCGACATTTGGACCGAGAAGTGGAGCAATGACCATTGCGCCGATAATTACGGCCACGTTTCCTGATGACAGACCTGTGGCTACGACAATGGTCGAGAGGATGATGAGGAGAATGTAAATCCCCGTCGTTTTTGAAGAAGCACTAATATCGTTGTAAAGTTCATCCTGAGACACTCTTCCGAAAAACTTCTTCTTCCTCGGTGCATCGGGTTTGCCTTCTTCAGTTTCGGGCTTTTCGTGGGGAATGGTGGCTTCAACAGGAATAATAGTAATCCTGAAATCTACTATCATGTGGAAGCGCTTCTTCAAGGGAGTGACCACGGAATCCACCTGCTCCTGGTCAATGAGAATGTGAACCCGCAAAATTCTCTCATGACTTCCCTCAAAGTGAATCCAGTGTGCCTCGACATCTTTGAGCATATCCCTGACTGCATCCTCATACTCTGAAGGGATGAATATTTCCAGCAAGCGAAGGCTCATTTCATCTCCACAAAATTTTGCTCTGACACCTTTATATCACAGAATAAAAGACCCTTCCGGGGCTGGAGGGGAGGGTTGGGGACCCCGGAAGGGTATATGTGGAGGAGGGAAGGGAATCAGGAAATCTTCGTCTAATTCAGAAATCTTCTATTGTTTCTCGATGATGTTTTTTGTGGGGGAAGCGGAATTCCCTTCCTGCTTCCAATTGTTTTTTCTGTTCGTGTGTCAGTACGCCGAGGGCTTCCTTTCTCATTTTTAATTTCAGGAGCGCAATTTCCTCTCGCACCCGTGCTGCCTTACGAAAGGTTTTTCGGAAAGCTTCTTCATCTATGGTGTCAGAGCGAAGGATTGAAAAAAGTTTTTTCCTCTCTTTTCTGTGTTTTTGCCTGAGTTCCTGGAGCTTATCTTCGTATTTGTTGATTATTTTCAGCAATTTTTCCTGCTGGTCCGGGGTTAATTTAAGAGCGAGAAATGCTTTGAGTTTCTCAATTTTTGGAGGAGGAGGGGGAAATCCCATATTCCTTGCCGGTGGCCTGGCTAGGGCAAAGGAAAATGTGACGCTGAGGATCAATGCCATCAAGAATGCTGTAATAATTTTTTTCATGCTTGCCTCCATTATTGCTTTTCAGCGGTTGTTTTTGTTTTGCTCTGACACCTGGGGGAGGGGGAGAAGTTTTTCTCCTGTGACATTGCTTTCAAGGCTCACCTCCCGGTGAAACTGAGGAGAAACATCCCTCTCCTTTTTCATCCTCCCCTTTCCCCGAAACTCAATAACTGAGACGACGTGGATGATGATTTGTTCATTCATGCTCTCACCTCCTTTCCGTCCCCATTCTAGAGGTGAACCTTCAGGAATGACCAGAAAAGGAGTGTAAAGAGGAGTAAAGTATCGTAAACGGGGGTTTACAGTTCTTCACAGACGGAAGAAGATGAAGCGAATATAATTTTTAAGGTTGAACTCTGTATATCCGGGTACGGATTGGTGGGAAAGAGAATCCTCATAATAGATGACGACAGCGAGCTGGGCGTGCTTTTGACCGACTATTTTAGCAGAGAGGGGTATGAAGCAGATACTGCTCATGACGGGGAAAGTGGACTTGAGGCACTTTCGCGCAATCCGTATTCTCTCGTCATCCTTGACGTCATGCTCCCCGACAGAGACGGATTCGAAGTTCTCAAGGAGATCAGGAAAAGGAGCGAGATACCCGTCATCATGCTTACCGCGAAAGGGGAAGACGTTGATCGAATCGTCGGTCTTGAGCTCGGAGCTGACGATTACCTCCCGAAACCGTTTAACCCGCGGGAGCTTCTCGCTCGTGTCAGAGCCGTCCTGAGGCGGCTGGATAAAGAGCACCCCTCACAGGATGGACACTTCCCGGACCAGATAGAGGCAGGGCCTGTAGCCATTTCATTTCCCGCGCGGAGAGCTACGTTCAGAGGAGAACCGCTCAACCTCACGGCTGTGGAGTTTGATTTGCTCTGTCACCTGGTGAACAGGGCCGGTGAGGTGCTCTCGAGGGAGTTTCTCGTGAAAGAGGTTTTGAAGAGAGAGTTCTCCCCGTTTGACAGGAGCATCGATGTGCACGTCAGTCGTCTCAGGAAAAAACTCGGCGACGGGAGCAACTTAATTCAGGCAGTCCGGGGAGAGGGGTACGTGTTCGTCATTCCGGAGGATGCGCCGTGAGGGGTTTTTTCTCAAGGATATTTCTCTCTTTCTGGGGAACCATCATCGGCATCGTCGTCATCCTGACTCTCCTCGTATCTCTCGTTTCGAGGGAACATTTTCTTATCGGGGCGGGTGACAGAGTGGGGGGGAGGATTCGGTCGATGGCGGAGAGGAGCGTTGTGCTTTACGAAACTCTCGGGGGAATTGGCGTTAAGTTTTACGCGGATTTTCTCCGGGACAGATTCAGGATCCGCCTCGGGCTCGTTGACGAAGAGGGGAAGGTCCTCTACGGGGTTGTGAGGGAAGAGGACGTGAGGTCCCTTATCCGGAAAATGGGTCAGCGCCGGGACATAGCCTTCGAAAGGTTTCGGAAAAATCCCGTATTCGGGGCCCGTGTGAGGGGAATTACGGGAAAGTTATATCTCGCTATCTTTACTCTTCCCGGGGGGATACTGGGAGAAATCTTTGAGATTGGCGGGGCTCACGTGGCCGTTCTCCTCTTCATGTTACTCATATCATCTCTCGTCTGCTTTGCTCTGGCACGTTCCATTTCTCGTCCGATTTCTCATCTGAAAGAAGCAGTGGACAGATTTTCAAGTGGGGACCTCAAGGCACGGGCGGATGCTCGTGTCGGGGCAAAATATGAGGAAGTGCAGGAACTGATGGAGAAGTTCAACGGGATGGCATCGAGAATCGAGCATCTACTGGAAACGCACAGGACTTTTCTCCGGGACATATCTCACGAGCTGAAATCTCCCCTGACCCGGCTTCAGGTTGCCATTGAGCTTGCGCGGCAGTCGGGAGATTCCGAGAGGGAGGGGTACCTCTCGAGGGTAGAGAGAGAGGCAGAGAGGCTTTCTACCCTCATTTCGCGTCTCGTCCTCCTTTCACGGATAGAATTTTCCGGTGAGCTTTCAGATACCTCTCCCGTTGACCTGAAAGAGATATTGGAAGAGGTCGTTGCTGATTCCCGATTTGAAGGTGAAACCGAGGGGAAGAAGGTGGAAGCCATTTGCGAGGAGTCTCTCCTCGTTGTCGGTGATAGGGAAATTTTAAGAAGCGCCCTTGAGAATCTCGTCAGGAATGCTCTCGTTCATACTCCTCCCGGCACGTCGGTAAGCGTCAGGGGATGGAAGGAGGGAGGGAAGGTTTTTGTCTCTGTTGCAGACGACGGTCCTGGAGTCCCCCAGGAAGACCTGGAGAAGATTTTCCTCCCGTTTTACCGGGGGAAGGGGAAAGGTGGTGAAGGGGCCGGGCTTGGACTCGCCATCGTCCAGCGTGCTGCAGAAATGCACGGAGGTGGTGTCAGAGCGGAAAATGGGGATGATGGAGGGTTTGTCGTGACGGCAGAGTTTCCCGCCCTTGCTTCTTGATTTAAAAACGGTAGCTCAATCCGAGAATCAGGTGATGAGTGAGAGGAGTGAGCTTTACCTCCCCCCCGTTGTCGAGGTCAGAGCTGATATTTCCCCAGGAAAATTTATACTCCGGCTGGAGGAGAAAGTGTTGACCGAGCACAATCCCAACGCCGATGAGTGCCTGGAAGGCAAGGCCCCCAAACTGGTAATCGTTAACGGACCCTGTGCTCGTTTCAATTTCAGAATGGGGGACAGTAATCCCGGCACCCCCTCCTATATATGGAATCAGGTTGCCCTTCCGGTATGGAGGTAGAAAGTCGTTCCTGAGGCGGTAGAAGGCGTTGACCGTCAGGAAGTTATACCCGTGCGTGAACGCAAGGTTTTTGAAAGTGTTCGAAACAGGCTCTTCAATATTTACTGTCCCTCCGGCTCTGACACCGGTTACCCGGGTCGAGCGGTTCAGGTCAGCCATGATTTTTGCGTGTGTGAAGTCGATGCCTATCCCCCAAGGTGAGTGCCTGGAAATCCAGATGATGATTCTCATCCCGTAATAGGGGGGAGACTGGAAGGATTCGTCTCTCCACGTGACGGAGTGAAGGGTCAGGTCTGTCCCGTCTGGCTCTGTCACCGTGACTTTCGAGGACGGCGTGTGGGCCAAACCGCCGTACAGGGAAACCCACGTTTCTCCCGAAGCCGTAACCGGATAAAGGGTGACAGAGCAAATGAGAGCGAGGAGAAGGGAGAGGAGGAGAGGCAATATCTTCCTCATTCTGCCCACCTGATAAGGGAGATATGTTTATTTTAACCCCGGATAAGATGGGAAAAGTTGAGATGTTTGGGCTTGTGTTATGTGTAATGAACATTTATCTCAACCCGACAAAGAGAATGAAGACTTTTTCAGGAGCCTGACAGGATGGGCCTGATTCTTTTTTGCACGGCTTCGGCAGGTGTCGTGGCTTTTCTCCTGTTCAAGAAGGAGAGAATTCACGTAAGGATAGCGATTGCCCTCGGGACGTCAGGATTCCTCTCCCTCCTCATCTTTGCTCTTTTCTCGTAAAAATTAATCCCACCTTTTCTTTTTCCCCCGGGCGGCGAGGGCAGGGTAATGCCCCCCTGGTCAGGGTGTCAGAGCGAAAAAAGGGAAGTTAGTGTTCGGGTGTCAGAGCAAATCCGGGGAAAAGGGGATAAGGCGGAAGGACCGGTGTCAGAGCGAATGAGAAGTTACAGGTGTGAGAAGGCGAATTCAACCGGTGGTAGTGTCAGAGCAAACGACTGAGGGGTGGGCGTAGAGCCCGGTGTCAGAGCAAAATAAAAAAAGAGATGGAGAGTAACCTCCCCATCTCATTACTCAAGCCTATTTCTCGTTTACGAAAGAAAGAGGAGTTTCTTTTTGTCCCTCCCTTACCTCTTGTTTACGACGGGATTTTCCCGGTCGTACTTTTTCTGAAAGTGACAGGGAGGCGCACACGACCCGCCCGTCTCTGTAATGGAGTAACGCATGCGGAGCGATTTCCGCCCGAAGGGAATCAGGTTCCTGATGAGCTTCTCGTTCTTCGTCCCGTGCGGGTCATGGCAGGTCCTGCAGGTTCTCCCCTTTTCGACGACGTGGAGGTAGTGAAGGTTCGTCCCTCCGTTGCGGAAATTCGTCTCTCCCGGAGCTTTCGTCTGGGAGAGGGAATCCCGCAGGTCCTCGTGGCAGTTGAAGCAGAGCTGGTAGTTGCCTTCGTCGTACGAAGCAAAGTTGGTAACCGGACCTTTCGACGCGAGAAGGATCGGGTTCCCGGAACTGTGAGGATTGTGGCACTCCAGACACTCACCATCGGCAAAGGGCGGGTGGAGAGGGAGGTCCTGATTCTCGTAGAGTTTTTTCAGAGAAGAGGCAACCTTAACCTTCCTTTTGCCCTTCCCTTTCTCCTCTCCGTGACACCCGAAGCAGAGGTCGGGGACAGACGCCTTCAGCTGATACTCTTGGTCAGACGCGTGAGGGCTGTGGCACGAGACACATTCCCCATCGGCCACCGGCTTGTGGACGCTGGCCCCCTCGAACCCCGCCCCGTCGTGGCAGGTGTAACAGAGCTCGCCCCGGGGATTTGCCACGAGGTGATTGGGGTAGTCTGACGCGTGTGGGTCGTGGCAATCAGTGCAGGTCCCGTCTTCAAAAGCCGAGTGGACGTGTTTCCCCTCAAGGATATCTTCGTGACATCCCATGCAGAGTTCTTTTCCTTCAGATGAGAAGGTGAACTTGTGAACTCCTTCGTCCTCCATCTCGTGGCAGTCCGTGCAGCTTCCGTCCTCGAGCGCACCGTGGACGTATTCCTTTTCCGTCATCTTCGCGTGGCACTTCTCCGTCGTGCAGGAAGTCCCTTCCTTGAGCGGAAACTCCTTCGCGAAGGAATACCCCACCGTAAAGATAGATACAGTCAGGATGAGTCCCGCAGCGAGACCCAGAATTTTTCTCACTCCCATTTTCCCTACCTCTGCGAAAAAGTCGAAATATTATATTACAGGATTTCGGCATCGCAAGGGGGACTCTTTACCCGGACTTGAGGAAATTTAGGATAAAGCCTGATATTCTGGGATTGTTGAAAGAATAAGGAAGCGAGGAGGGGGATATGGCGAAAATTGTCTCAGAAGACCTGGTCGTCCGGATAGAAAAGAAGGGACAGGTTTCGGTTTTCGACCTTGCCCGGATTTTCAACGAAAACCCGAACAGGGTCGTCTCCGTCGTGGGGACGGTCAACGAAGACGGGACTCCCAACACGGCACCCATGTCGCTTTTTTACTGTCCCGACGAAAGGACCATCATCGCGGGCATGACGAGAGCATCCAGGACGGTGGAAAACCTGAGGAGGACGGGAAGGGTCATTATCGAGGTCCTCTACGACGGGGATGTGGGTTTCGGTATCATCGGCCGCGGGACAGTGATAAGGGACCCCCTCGAGTGCAACGACGCGACCTGCGCTGTCAAAATAGAGGTGCTCGGAGTGAAGAGGGACACCTCTCCGGCCCAGATAATCACCGCCGGTGTCAGGATAACTCCCCGGTCAGAGCGTGCTATTGAGTATGAGAAGGCCGTAATGGAGGAGTTGAAAGGCTTGAGCTGAACCGCGTTCCCCCTTTGCTCTGACACCTGAAGCGTTCGCTCTGGCACTGCCCGGGTTTCGCTCTGACACCGGGGAGAGGGGAGCTTTTACCTGAGAGGGATGACTTCCATCCGGTGATTCATCTCCGGGTGTTCCGGTGACGGCCCCTCTGTCAGGAGGGCGTACTCCCCCTCGAGACCGAACTTCTCCGTGAGGGAACGGACGAAAGCCGTCCAGTCAGCCGGATGTTCCCGCACGTGAAGGGGGATGACCCCGGCCGTGAAGAGAAGGTCCTGGCAGGTCTTTTCCAGGGGGGAGACGGCGAAAATCCAGACGTCGGGACGAAAGCGGGCTATCTGCCTCGCCGTGTGGCCGCTCCTGGTCGGGACGACGATGAAGGCTGGCTTCAGATGCTTTATCGCCTGAGCCACGGAACGGGCGATGACCTGCACGGGCGATTCCGTCTCTTCTCTTCCCTCTTCCTCTTCCGGTATTCTCATCCACTTCCTGTGCTTTTCCGTAAACGCGGCTATTCGGGCTAGCATTTCCACCGACTCCACAGGATACGCGCCCGTGGCTGACTCCGCAGAGAGCATGACGCAGTCCGTCCCGTCGAGGATGGCGTTTGCCACGTCCGTGGCTTCCGCCCTCGTCGGCCTTGTGTGGTCCGTCATCGATTCGAGCATCTGGGTGGCCGTTATCACCGGTTTCCCTTCAGCCAGAGCCAGTGAGATGATTTCCTTCTGGAGGACGGCGATTTCCTCGATGGGGACCTCCACGCCCAGGTCACCCCTCGCCACCATAATACCGTCTGCCGCCTGAACGATTTCTTTCAGGTTTGCCAGCGCCCTGGCCCTTTCAATCTTCGCGATGACGAAAGGGGACTTCCCCATCTTTTCTGCCTCTCTCCGGAGAAAGTCCACGTCCTCGCCTTTTTCCACGAAGGACTGGCTCACGGCGTGGACTCCCCTCGAAAGCGCGAAGGCGAGGCATTCCCTGTCCCTCCCGGTGAAAACGGGCAGGGCGAGCTCTGATTGAGGGAGATTCACGCCCTTCCGGGAAGCGATTTCTCCCCCCACCTCGACACGGCAGATAACTGCGTCGTCCCTCACCTCCTCCACGCGGAGGCAGACGGTGCCGTCGCTTATGAAGATGGGGTCTCCCGCTCTGACACTCCGGGAAAACCGGGGAAGGGATACGGGGATGGTGTTCTCTTTATTTGCCTTCTCCCCCTCAACCAGCTCCACCACTTCCCCCCGGGTCAGAAAGAGGGGAGAGGGGAGAATCCCCAGGCGGATTTTCGGGCCCGGCAGGTCCGCCATGAGTGTGACCCTCTCGCCGAGCTTCCTGGAAACCGCGGTTACCGTTTCGATGAGTTTCCCGTGGAATTCGAAGTCGCCGTGGGAGAAGTTGAGGCGGAAGATGCTCGCCCCGGCTCGAATCAATCCCTCGACGACCTGAGGCGAGGCTGAAGCCGGGCCGAGGGTTGCCACGATTTTCGTCTTTTTCGGAGGGAGTCCCATCACACCGGATTATATCAAAGCCCCCGGGGAGACTTTTTCCCCGCTCTCTTCGCGTAAAACGGACACGTTTTCCCCGAGGCTTCGTAAACGACGAGGTGCGGAGACTTCCTGCTCTGAAACTGAAAGACCCTGCACCCGTAGGGCATTTTCCGGTCGTAGGTAATAATGTAATTGCGGCAGCCGACGCAGGGTGATTTCCTGTCTCCCACGGAGGACCTCCCGAATTACTCCCGCTCCTGATAATCGGAACTTAATTCACTCAAGTTTACGCTTTTCCCCTCTGAGATTCGGGAGGAGGGTGAAGAGGAGGATGAGAATGATTCCGCAGGTGATGGCAGCATCTGCCACGTTAAACGCGGGCCAGTGATACCTTCCGGCGTAAAAGTCGAGGAAATCGGTGACATCCCCGTGGAGAATACGGTCCAGAATATTGCCCGCAGCCCCTCCGGCGACGAGACCGAGGGAGAGTCGCGGGTGAAAGAGGGGGTCTCGCCTGAAGAGGATGTAGAGGAGGAAGAGGAAAACACCCCCCGTTATAACCAGGAGAATGGGATTTATCACCGAAGGGGGAAGGTCGCCCAGGAGGCTGAAGGCGACCCCCCGATTTCTCACGTGGACGATGTTGAAAAAGCCCTCGATGACGGGGACGACACTCCCTCGAGGGAGCCACGAGCGAACGAGAACTTTCGATACCTGGTCCGCCGCCAGGACGGCTACTCCTGCGATAAGAGCCGCCTTTCTCGTTTCCAGGAGGTTCATCACGATATGGCGTCCCGACACCTCTCGCAGATGGTGGGATGGTCCTGGAAGGTGCCCACCGTCGGTTCGTACTTCCAGCACCGCTCGCACTTCTCGTGAGGCGACCTGTCCACACGAATGACCAGCCCCTCCACTTCCTCTCCGGCGATTCCTCCCTCGGGTTTTTCGTCCGAGACGATGACTGATGAGACGATGAGGACATCCCGGAGGATGTGGCCGTTTTCCCGGAGAGACTCCCTCACAGACTCAGGGGCGAAGAGCGTCACCTGGGCGTCCAGCGAGTGCCCGATGACCTTGTTCTTTCGGGCATCCTCAAGCGCCCTCGCCGCGTCTTCCCTGATTTTCACCAGGAGAGAGAATGTCTTCTCCACCTTTTCTGCCCCGGGCACCTCGATGGGGTCAGGAAAATCGGTGAGGAAGATGCTCTCCTCCTTTCCGGAGAAAGCCGGCGCGAAACCCCACGCCTCCTCGGCAGTGAAGGAGAGGACGGGGGCGATGAGAGAGAGGAGATTCTTGAGGATGAGGAAGAGCGCCGTCTGGCAGGACCTCCTCTTCCTGTCATCGGGGCGGGAGGCGTAGAGACGGTCCTTTGACACGTCCAGGTAGAAGTTCGACATGTCCACGACGCAGAAGTTGTGCACTCCGTGGTAGATGTGGTGGAACTCGTACGATTCGTATGCCCTCGCCACCTTCTCGATGAGAGCGTTCAACCGCGTGAGGGCGTAGCGGTCGATGTCTTCGAGCTCCTCGAGGGGGAGAGCGTCCACGTCTGGATTGAAGTCGTAGAGGTTTGCCAGGAGGAACCGAATGGTGTTCCGAATCTTCCTGTAGGCCTCCGAGACCCGGGCGAGAATCTCGTTCGAGATGCGGATGTCGTCCCGGTAGTCTTCGGCGACGACCCAGAGGCGGAGTATCTCTGCTCCGTATTTCGAGATGATTTCGTCGGGCGCAACGTAGTTGCCCGCCGACTTCGACATCTTCTTCCCTTCTCCGTCGACGACGAACCCGTGGGTGAGGACCTCACGGTAGGGGGCGATTCCCCTCGTCCCCACGGCCGCCAGGAGAGTGCTGTGAAACCATCCCCGGTGCTGGTCGCTCCCTTCGAGGTAGAGGTCCACGGGAACTCCCAGGTTTTCTTTCCCCTCACAGACGGCAGCGTAACTCACCCCCGAGTCAAACCAGACGTCGAGAATGTCGAGTTCTTTTTCGAACTCCTTTCCTCCGCAGGAGGGACACGAGTAATCTCCGACGAGTTCCCTCAGGTCCAGGCGAAACCACGCGTCGGCCCCTTCCCTCTCGAAAACAGCGCTCACAGATTCGATGACTTTCGGGTCGAGGACGGTCTCCCGGCAGTTCCGACAGGTGAGTGCCGTGATGGGGACGCCCCATGCCCTCTGTCGGGAGATGCACCAGTCCGGCCTCGTTTCGATCATGCTTTCAATTCTGTTCTGTCCCCAGTGAGGAATCCACCGGACCTTCCTTATCTCTTCGAGAGCCTTCCGCCTGAGGCCGTCGTGTTCCATGGAGATGAACCACTGCTTCGTCGCCCGGAAGATGACGGGCTCTTTACAGCGCCAGCAGTGAGGGTAGGAGTGAGTGATGGAGTCGGATTTCAGGAGGGCTCCAGTTTCCGCCAGTTTCTCCACGACCCGGGGATTTGCCTCGAAGACGTTCATCCCGGCGAAGAAACCCACGTCGTCGGTGAACCTTCCCTCGTCGTCAAGGGGTGCGTAGATGTCGAGTCCGTACTTGATCCCCGTCTCGTAATCCTCCCGTCCGTGCCCGGGCGCTGTGTGGACGCAGCCTGTCCCGGCCTCGAGGGTCACGTAGGGTGCCAGGACAAGTTTTGATTCCCTCTCGTAGAAGGGATGCCGGCAGGAGAGTCCTTCCAGGTGGGTGGAGCCGAAGCGGGCGACAACCTCGTATTCCCCGATTCCCGCCTCTTTAGCGAAGTTCTCGAGGAGTCCTTCGGCGACGACGAGGATTTCTCCTCCGGCCCGGACTGCGACGTAAGTGAAATCGGGATGGAGGGCAACGGCCAGGTTTGACGGGATGGTCCAGGGCGTCGTCGTCCAGATGACGAAAGAGACCTTTTCCCCTGCGAGTTTGCTGTCGATGACGGCGGGGTCGCCGGTGAAGAGGAACTTCACGTAAATGGATGGGGAGGTGTGGTCGTGATACTCTACCTCCGCCTCGGCCAGGGCCGTCCTGCACTGAATGCACCAGTAGACGGGCTTGACTCCCCGGTAGACGGAACCCTTTTCCACGAACTTCCCCAGCTCCCGGAGGGTCTTCGCCTCGTAGTCGTAGCTCATCGTGATGTAGGGGTTTTCCCAGTCTCCGAAAACGCCGAGCCTCTTGAACTCTTCCCTCTGGATGTCTATGAACTTCTCCGCGTATTTCCGGCAAATCTGACGCTTTTCGTCCTGAGGGATGGTGTCCTTCTTCTCGCCCAGGTTCTTGTCCACCTGGTGTTCGATGGGAAGCCCGTGGCAGTCCCACCCGGGGACGTATTCCGACCAGAATCCTTTCATGTTCTTGTACTTGACGATGATGTCCTTGAGGATCTTGTTCAGAGCGTGACCCATGTGGATGTGGCCGTTTGCGTAGGGAGGACCGTCGTGGAGGACAAACTTCTTCTTCCCTCTGTTTTTCGCCACCATCTTCTCGTAGACTCTCTCCTCCTCCCACTTCCTGAGAACCTCCGGTTCTCTCTTCGGGAGGTTTCCCCGCATGGGGAAATCTGTCTTCGGAAGGTTGAGGGTCTCTTTGTATTCCATCGTCACGCTCCTTTGTGAGAGGGATTCCGGGAAAAAGTGAATATTAACTTATATCACAACTCCTCCTTCCCGGTCACCGCGCAGGGGAAGAGGGATTCGCCCTTTAAAAAACGTCCCGTAAGAAGTCGAGGAGTTTTCGCCCCGTCTCTTCGAGGGGCGAGGGAGGATGGAGGGAGCAGAATGCGGTCGGTTCTGTCCCGGCGACGAATGCTTCTCTTACCACACGCTCGCAGCCTGACGTGGCGAGAAGCCCCGTCTCTTCGTCCACGTCGCGGAAGACGATTCCCGGCGGAACGGGAAAGGGAGCGGGTGGTTTTGCCCGGTACACCTTTTTCAAAACTTCCTCGCAGAGGGGGAGGGCTCCCGTCGCCCCCGTCAGGGGCGTGGGCGAGGCGTCGTCGTATCCCACCCAGGCGCAAATCGTGTAGTCTCTCGTCATGGCCACGAACCAGGAATCTCGCCCGTCGTCGGTTGTCCCCGTTTTCCCCGCCACGTTTTCCGGGAATGCTTTCCCGAGCCTTTTCGCCGTCCCCTCTCTCACGGCCCCCTGGAGAGCGTAAAGGACGAGGTACGCCACTTCAGGTTTCAGAACCCTGACGGGAAAGTCCGGGAAGGAGACGACCTCTACTCCGTCCCGGATGACAGACTCGACGATGCGCGGCCTGTGCTTGAGTCCGAGGGAGGCGATTGTCGAGTATGCGTATGCCATCGATAGAGGAGTGTAGGTGAAACTTCCGATGAGAAGCGAGGGATAGGGTTTCAGGTTCTCCCCTATTCCCAGAGACCTGCAGAGGGTAATCACTTTATCCAGCCCCGTCCTCTTTCCCAGCGCCACGATTCCCGTGTTTATTGAGTGCTCCAGAATCTCCCGGACTGTCGCCTTTTCCCACACCTTCCCGTTGAAGTTTCTGGGGACCCACTTCCCGTCAGGAGTATCCCAGGAAACGTCCTTCGCGGGAATCACCGACGCGAGCGTCGTTTCGAATCCAGGTTTTGACTCTTTCAACGCCGCTAATGCGACGAAGGGCTTGAAAAGGGACCCCACCTGTCTTCGGGCGGCCACGGCCCTGTTGAACTGCGATTCCCGGTAGGAGCGTCCTCCCCAGAAGGCGACCGTTTCCCCCGTTTCGTTGTCCACCATCACCACCGCTGCCTGAAGGGGTTTCTCAAGCCCGTATCTCTTCTCGATTCGGGAGAGAGTCCTCGGGACCGTCTCTTTCAGCAGGTCCACCAGGACCGGGTCGAGGCTCGTCCGTATCTCGTATCCGCCGTAAAGGATGTCCCTGTCTTCCAGCTTTTCCTCGAGGGCCATGACAATTGCGTCGGTGACGTAGTCGAGCCGTGTCGCCCTTTCCGTCCTCATGTTGAGGGTGGGAAATTTCCTGAGGGCCTCCTCGGCTTCTCGCCGGGAGATGTAGCCTTCCTCTTCCATCGCTCTGGCGACGTATCTCATCCTCTGGAGGGTCCTGTCCGGGTGGGTGAATGGGGAGTAGTAGTTCGGCGATTTGATGAGGGAGGCAATGAGGATTGCCTCTGAAAGGGTGAGGGCGTTGGCGCTTTTGCCGAAGTAGTAGCGGGAAGCTTCTTCCACGCCGTAGATTCCCTCGCTTCCCCTCTGACCCAGGTAGACCTGATTCAGGTAGAGTTCGAGAATCTTGTTTTTCGAGAAGCGGGCTTCCAGGAGGAGCGCAATGAGCGCCTCCTGGAACTTCCTCAAAAGCGACTTTCTGAAGGAAAGGAAAAAGTTTCGAGCGAGCTGCTGGGTGATGGTGGAGCCTCCCTCCCGGAAACTCATCGACGCCACGTCTTTCACCAGGGCGCGGGCGATTGCCCTCGGGTCTATCCCGTGATGCTGGTAGAACCTCCTGTCCTCGGCGGCGATGACGGCTTTCACCAGGTGAGGGGAAATCTCGTCGATGGGGCTGTAGGCGCGAACCTGCCTCCTCGGGTCGGTGAGCCTTCCGATTTCAGGTCTTCCCAGGGAGAGGCGCGGCAGTTCCTCTCTTCCCCTGTAAATCCGCTCCACGTCTCCGTCGTCGTCGAGCTCAATGACCGCGGCTCCCGGACCGGTTCCGTCAGGGCGGGGAATGACGGTGATTTTCTCCCCTTCGATGGCGAAGTGTCCGGGGAGGCGGGGACGGGTTGTCTCTCGATATCCGGCTCTCTCGAGATTTGCGAAGAGAAAGGAAGAGTAGACGTTGGTCCCGGGAGCGACGACGATTTCCCTCCCCAGGACGCGCGAGGGAATCTGGAGGAGCCCCTCTTCCATTCTCCTGCTGATGAGAGAGGAGAGGTAAACCAGGTCAGCGGCGAGAATGGCAGCGAAGAGGAGCGGGAGTATGATGAGGAGCGTCTTCTTTCTCATCTGGCCAGGGAGAAGGTCCTCCCTGCTGCGCGGACGAAGGGGACGAGTTCCTCCATCATCTTCTCGAACGACGGGAAATCGAGGGACTGGGGACCGTCGGAGAGCGCAGATTCAGGCTCCGGGTGAACCTCGATCATGAGGCCGTCGGCCCCGGCCGCCACCGCCGCTTTCGCCATGGCCGGGACGTAGCGGGAGTACCCCGTGGCGTGGGAGGGGTCGACGATGACGGGGAGGTGGGTCCGCTCGGCGAGGACGGCGACGGCGGAGATGTCGAGAGTGTTCCTCGTTGCGTTTTCAAAGGTTCTGATTCCCCGTTCACAGAGGATGACTCTCGGATTCCCCGAGGAGATGATGTATTCGGCGCTCATGAGGAACTCCGTGATGGTGGTCATCATCCCCCTCTTCAGGAGGACAGGTTTCTTCACTTTCCCGAGCTTTTTCAGGAGCGCGAAGTTCTGGACGTTTCTCGCGCCCACCTGGAGGATGTCGGCAACCTCGGCTATCATCTCCACGTCGCCCGGGTTCATGACCTCGGTGATGACGGGAATCCCGACGACTTCCCTCGCCCGGGCGAGGTACTTGAGCCCTTTCCGCTCGAGGCCCTGGAAGGAGTAGGGGGAGGTCCTCGGTTTGAAAGCGCCTCCTCTCAGGATTTTCGCCCCTTTTTCCTTGACGAAGCGGGCGGTCTCTATCAGCATCTTCTCGTTTTCTATCGAACAGGGACCGGCGATGACGACCAGTTCGTCGCCTCCGATGACGACGCCGGGAGCAACGCGAATCTTCGTCTTGACCGGCTTTACCTCCTTGCTCGCCAGCTTGTAGGGGCTCAGGATGGGAACCACTTTTTCCACGCCCGGGAGGGATTCGAGGGTCTGAAGGATGAACTTCCCTCTCTCGTCTCCCACCGCGCCGATAACCTTCCGCGTCTTCCCGTGAATGACGTGGGGTTTATATCCGAGAGAGACGATTTTCTTCTTCACCTGCTCCAGGTCTTTCTTCGTCGCGTCCGGCTTCAGGACGATAATCATTCTCGTAACCTCCCTGTTCTCTGAGTATTGAATATATTACAGTAAGATGGGTCTAACCAGTTAAACGAGAGTCCGCCTCCTTCCGGGAGGACGGACAGGCAGGAGGCGAGGCAATGAAGAGACTTTTCCCTTCACACGCTTTGATTGCGGTGGCGGCATTTCTTCTCGTCGCCCTTGCGTCGGTTCATCCTCCCGAAGCTTTCGGGAAGGTTGTGAGGAAGAGTTACCCTCCCGAGTGGTCGAGGGGATTCACTCCGGGAGTTTACATCGCCGGGAAACTCGGAATCTTCGAGCCGAACGACGATGAGATTGGACTCGCCGGATTCGGGACGGGAGCTTTCACGGGCGGACTCATCGGATTCCGTTTCCATCCCAACGTCGCAATTGAGGGAGAGGTGGATTATTACGAGTCGGGAGTGGGGTCTCTCGACCTCCTGGCGAATCCGTACATTTTCAACGTCAGAATCATCGCCCCCGGGGTCTTCGTCGAGCCCTATCTGGAGGGAGGTGTGGGGATATACTTCGCAGAGCTCGACTTCGACCTGGGAGGCGGGTTCGTCGAGACCGACTCGGGCGTGGGAGTCGGGTTTCACCTTGGAGGTGGGGTTGACATCAGACTCGGGCCGGGCCTCGCCCTGGGCACCGAGGTGAGGTGGTTCACGGCGAAGCCGGACTTTCGAGACATCGCCGGTAACGACCCGGACATTGGAGGAGTCGTCGTCAACATGTTCCTGAAGGTGTCGTTCTGATGGGGGAAGCGCGGTCTCTTCTCATAGGGGGATCGGGGGCGTATCTCTTTGAGAGAGAAGAGCTGGGGCGGGTGAAGAAGCGTCTCGTCGTGGAGACTCCTTTCGGGCCGTCCGCTCCCATCTACCTCGTCGAGAATGAGGGGTTCCCCTTCTACTTCCTCTCCCGCCACGGCGAGAGCGGTTACGAGGTCAGCGCTCCCTTCGTCAACTACAGGGCGAACATCTACGCGGCGAAACATCTTGGCGTGGAGAGGATTGTCGCATGGTCAGGGCCGGGAATCATAAACAGGGAGCTGAAGCCGGGCATTCTCGTCATTCCCGACGACGTCCTCGACTTCACGAAACGCCGCCCCTCCACCTTTTTCGAGGGGAAAGGACTCGGGTTTATCCGGCAGAATCCCGTCTTCTGCCCGGAGTTGAAGGAGGCTCTGAGGGAATCGGTCCGCAATCTCCCCGTGGAGACATTCGTCGGAGGAGTCTACGCCTGCACGGAGGGACCCCGCCTCGAGACACCTGCGGAAGTGAGAATGCTGAAGTTCCTCGGCGCGGACGTGGTGGGAATGACCCTCGTCCCCGAGTGCTTCCTCGCCAGGGAACTGGAAATCTGCTACCACCCCCTCTGCTACACCACCAACTACGCCGAGGGAGTAGCCGACATGCCCTACAGAAAGGGCGTGCTCTTCGAGGGGACACTCCCGGAGGAGATGGAGGAGAAGGTGGAGGAAGCCCGAAGGTTCCTCCTCCCCGTCTGCCTTGAGGCGCTCAGGAGGGCAGAGGGGAGAAGGCGGGATTGTCCCTGCAGTTCGTCTATGGAAAGATATAGAAAAAAGGGGCTCATCGGTCCCGACTTCCGCGAGTGGGTGGGAAAGTCCGATGATGAGGCTCACGAAAAATGAGATGGAGCGGCTTGCTGACTTCATCTTCCTCCGGCTGAAGGAGAGGGAGAGAATCATCTTGAAAGCCGGAGAAGAAGAGGTGCGCCGGAGGATTTACGAGGAGATTGAGAAGGACATCGTGCGGGAACACGAGCTGGACGAGGAGGTTGAGCGCCTCATCGACGAGCACATCGACAGGGCCGGCGAGACGGTAAACCGGAGGAAACTCTTCCAGATGATTAAGGGGAAGCTGGCGAAGGAGAGGGGAATCGTCCTCTGACGCTGAAGATGGGCATCTCCTCATTCGTGGGGGGTTGCGATGAAACTTTCTGAAGACAGGATATCTCACATCGCCCACATGATTTTCGACCGCCTCTATGACGACGACGTCGTCGACTTCGACGACGAGGAGGAGGGACTCCGGGAAATAAAGAGGGCCATGGTCGATTTCTTTAAGTATTACGACGAAATCGATGCTACCTGCCGCCGGAAGATTGAGTCGCTCAGGAAGAAGGTTCCCGAGGGCTCTCCGGAGTGGGAGATACTCTACCGTAAGTTTTTCGAGGACGAACTCTCCCGCCGGAGAATCAAGTAACCATCCGAATATAAAAGAGAATTAAAAAAGGTCTTGATTTTTCCTCCCGTCATCCGTATAAATAAAATTGTTAGCACTCACCGTTAGTGAGTGCTAACAACTCCTTCTCCTTTTAAAAGTCTACGCGAATTCACTTTCAAAGGGACTTTTAAAAATTAAAAAAAGGAGGAGGTTGCCATGAAAGCAGGAGCTGCCAAGGAAACCAAAAAGGAGGTGACCATGAAGGTAAAGCCGCTGCACGACAGGGTCCTCGTGAAGAGGATTGAGGAGGAGCCGAAGACGAAGGGTGGAATCATCATCCCGGACACGGCGAAGGAGAAGCCCCAGGAAGGTGAGGTCATTGCCGTGGGTGACGGTCGGGTCCTCGAAAACGGAGAGAAGGTGCCCCTCTCGGTGAAGGTGGGAGACAGGGTTCTCTTCAGCAAGTACGCCGGAACGGAAATCAAGATTGAGGGGGAAGAGCACCTCATTCTCCGTGAAGACGACATTCTCGCAATCATCGAAAAGTAACGAAGACGAAAAAGGAGGTGGTGAGATATGGCGAAGCAGCTTGTATTTGATCAGGAGGCACGGAACAAGATTCTCAAAGGCGTCAACATCCTTGCCGACGCGGTGAAGGTGACCCTCGGTCCTCGCGGCCGGAACGTGGTCATCGAGAAGTCCTTCGGTTCTCCCGTGATTACGAAGGACGGTGTCACCGTGGCGAAGGAGATCGAACTCGAGGACAAGTTCGAGAACATGGGCGCTCAGATGGTGAAAGAGGTTGCCAGCAAGACCTCGGACGTGGCCGGTGACGGGACGACGACGGCGACGGTTCTGGCCCAGGCGATCTACCAGGAAGGAATCAAGCTCGTGGCTGCAGGCTACAGCCCCATGGAACTGAAGAGGGGCATCGACAAGGCCGTTGAAGCCGTCGTCGAAGAGCTGAAGAAGATGAGCAAGCCCACCAAGGACAAGAAGGAGATCGCCCAGGTCGGCGCTATCTCCGCCAACAACGACGAGGAGATCGGCAACATCATCGCCGAGGCGATGGAGAAGGTGGGCAAAGAGGGCGTCATCACCGTCGAGGAGGCGAAGGGCCTCGAGACGACGCTCGAAATCGTCGAGGGTATGCAGTTTGACCGCGGTTACCTCTCCCCCTACTTCGTGACCGACGCGGAGAGGATGGAAGCGGTTCTCGAGGATCCCTTCATCCTCATTCACGAGAAGAAGATCAGCAACATGAAGGACCTCCTCCCGCTCCTCGAGCAGGTGGCCCGCATGAACAAGCCGCTCCTCATCATTGCCGAGGACGTGGAAGGTGAGGCGCTGGCCACCCTCGTGGTGAACAAGCTGAGGGGGACGCTCTCCTGCTGCGCCGTCAAGGCTCCTGGCTTCGGCGACAGGAGAAAGGCGATGCTCGAGGACATCGCGATCCTCACGGGCGGCAAGGCCATCTGCGAGGAGATGGGGATCAAGCTCGAGGCGATCAAGCTGGAGGACCTCGGTCGGGCGAAGAGGGTGATCGTCGACAAGGACAACACGACGATCATCGATGGTGCCGGCAAGAAGTCCGACATCGAGGCGAGGGTCAAGCAGATCCGTGCCCAGATCGAGGAGACGACTTCCGAGTACGACAGGGAGAAGCTCCAGGAGAGGCTCGCCAAGCTCGTCGGCGGCGTTGCCGTGATCAACGTCGGTGCTGCCACCGAGACGGAGATGAAGGAGAAGAAGGCGAGGGTCGAGGACGCTCTCAACGCCACCAGGGCAGCCGTTGAGGAAGGCATCCTCCCCGGCGGCGGCGTCGCGCTCGTCCGCTGCTCCAAGGTCATCGATGACCTGAAACTCGAGGGCGAGCAGAAGGCCGGAGCCGACATCGTGAAGAGGGCGCTCCTGGCTCCCGCCATGCAGATTGCCGAGAACGCCGGGAAGGACGGCGCCGTGGTGGTGGACAAGATCCTCAACCTGAAAGGCAACAACGGCTACAACGCCGCCACGGACACCTTCGAGGACATGATGAAGGCGGGAATCCTCGACCCGACGAAGGTCACGAGGACGGCTCTCCAGAACGCCGCCTCCATTGCGGGCCTCATGCTGACGACGGAGTGCATGGTGGCCGAGAAACCGGAGGAGAAGAAGGCCTCGGCCGGCCCCAACATGCCTCCTGACATGTACTGATTCCGGAACAAAAGGGCGGGGTGCCGGGAGGCGCCCCGCCTTTTCTTTTCTCCAGACTCCTGTTATCATAGACGGCTAGTATTTCTGGACAGGAGGTGCGGCGATGCCGATTTACGAATACCGGTGCAGGAAGTGCGGAAACGAGTTCGAGGTGATGCAGAGAATCACCGAATCTCCCCTGAAAAAGTGCCCCTCCTGCGGTGGCAGGGTGGACCGTCTCATCTCCAACACCTCCTTCATTCTGAAAGGGACCGGCTGGTACGCCACCGATTACGCCCGGAAGGATAAGGAGAGGAAGGAGAAAAAGGCAACGTCCCGTTCTGAATCCGAAGAGAAGGGCGATTCCACTTCCGGGGAAAAGAAGGAAGCCGCAACGGCACCTGCCAAGTGAGGTTGCCCGTGGCGGCGAAGATTATAGACGGGAAGGCGATAGCGTCCTCGATTCGGGAATCCCTCAAGAAGGAGGCGGCGGAACTTTCGGCGAGGGCCGGCAGGCCCCCCTGCCTCTCCGTCATCCTCGTGGGAGACGACCCCGCATCGGCGATTTACGTTCGGATGAAGGGGAAGGCCTGCGCCGAGACAGGCTTTGAATCGAGGACCTTCACCATGCCGGCCGAGACGACGGAGGATGCTCTTCTCGAGAAAATAGACGAACTCAACGCTGACGAGAGTGTCGACGGAATCCTCGTTCAGCTCCCCCTTCCTGACCACATAAACGAGTCTGCCGTCCTCGAGAGGATAAGGCCGGACAAGGACGTGGACGGGTTTCACCCCGTGAATGTGGGGAAACTGGTCATCGGTGAGAAGACCCTCATCCCCTGCACTCCCCACGGAATCATAAAAATGCTAGAGCACGAGGGCGTGGAGGTGAAGGGGAAGCGCGCCGTCGTCATCGGTCGGAGCAACATCGTCGGGAAACCCGTGGCAACCCTCCTCCTCCACAGGCACGCCACGGTAACCATCTGCCACTCGCGCACTCAGGACCTCCCCGCCGTTTCCCGGGAAGCCGACATCCTCATCGCTGCCGTGGGGAGGCCGGAGATGGTGACGGCGGAATTCGTCAAGGAGGGAGCCGTCGTCATCGACGTGGGGGTGAACCGACTCCCCGACGGGAAGCTTGTGGGGGACGTGAAGTTCGACGAGGTGTCCCGCGTCGCGTCGAAGATTACCCCCGTGCCGGGCGGAGTGGGGCCGATGACGATTACCATGCTCCTCTACAACACCCTCCAGGCCTTCCGGGACCACGTGAATGCCTGATAAAGAGGAACTCCTCTACACGGACCTCCATCAGTGGATTCTCCCCGTCGAAGGAGGGGCCCGCGCCATCCTGGGCGTGACGGACTACCTCCAGAAGAGGCTCGAAGAAATCGTCTACGTGGAGAGGCCTCCCGTTGGGGAAACCGTCGCAGCAGGAGAGCCCATTTTCCTCATCGAATCGGGGAAAACCGTGTGGGAGTTCGTTTCCCCTCTTTCCGGGTTCATCGAGGAGGCGAACGAGGTGGTCCTCGAATTCCCCGAAACGATAAACAGGGACCCTTTCGGAGCGGGATGGCTCCTCAGGATGAGCGTGAAGGAGACAGACTGGTCCGCATTCATGAAGAGGAAGGAGTACGAGGAGTTTCTCCTCTCCTACACCTATCCCTACCCGGAGTTTTAAAAACTCAGCGGACGTTGAGGAAGTGGAGTTCGTAGATGAAGTGTGCCCTTATGTTGAGTGCGTCTATTTTGTACTGTTTCGGGATGGGGCCGAAGGGGGCGGCTTTTTTAATGGCTTCCACCGCCTCGTCGTCGAGGAGGGAAAATCCTGAACTTTCGACGAGCTCGACCTTCCTCAATTTCCCGTCTTTCCCGATGGAGAAGTCAACTACCGTTTCTCCCTGAAGCCCTCTCTGGATGGCATCGAAGGGGTACTGCCAGACGAGTTCTATCTTTCTTTTGATGCTGGCGAAGTAGGAGATGTACTGAATGGAAGGGGAATTGAGAGGAGTGAGGACGGTGCCCCCCTGGGCGACCTCGGAAAAGCCCCCCTTCTTCTTCGCCTCGTTCTGCGACCCCAGGTTTTGCCCCGTCCCCTGGCCTTTCCCTTTCGCTTTCCTCCGGGAGGCGGCGATAACCATCTTCCCCAGCGTGGGAGTTATTTTCTTGATGTCCGGTATTTTCTCTTCGCCACCTGCGGATTCTTCACCTCCCCCCGACGGCTCTTCACTCCCCCCTGAGGGAGGAGAGCTTTCCGCCGTTTTCCCTTTTGTCCCTTCAGACTTTTCTTTTACCTCCGGCCCGGCCTTCTCGCTCTCTTTCGGGAGGGGAGGGACGGCGGGAAAGGCTTTTTCCGGTGGGAGGTCCGGATTAACAGGAAGGTCCGGCACCTTACCGCGCAGAATTTCGCCTTTGGGTTTTTGAGGAAGAGGGGCGGGTTTCGCTATTTTTTTCCGTTTTTGAGGAAGAGTCGGTTTCACCTGTGGGAGCGCTCCCGGTTTCGCCCGGGAGAGCGAAAGAGCCCGGGGGACGTCGACCAGGTCGACGAAGGCGACCCTCTCTACCTGGGGAACACCCATCTTTATTGTCATGAGGAGAGCAATCAGGGTAATATGGATGGCGACCGACAGGGCCGCGTAGGGGAGGAGGTCCCGCGGTGATGGTCCTCCTCTCTTCCTCGATGAGGGAACGTATTCCTCTACCTGTGCCATCGTCGGTTATTTAATCACATTCTTCCCGGTCCAGGAGGAGAGAAAAATTATACCCCTTCGCGACACGATTCCCTCCGAGCGGCGCCCGATAGTCAACTACACCCTCATCGGCGTAAACGTCTTCGTCTTTCTCATCGAGGTTTTTGCCGGCCCCGCCCAGCGCGACATCCTCTATAACTTCGGGGTCATTCCCTTCCGATTCGTGAAACTCTGGCACTCGTCGGTGCTGGAACTTCTCACTCCCCTGACCGCAATGTTCCTCCACGGAGGCTGGCTCCACATCATTTCCAATATGCTCTACCTCTACATCTTCGGGGACAACGTGGAGGACACGCTGGGACACGGGAGATACCTGGCCTTCTACCTCCTCTGCGGGTTCATCTCCTTCCTGACGCAGATTTTCATCAATCCCGCATCGATGGTCCCGAACATCGGGGCTTCCGGCGCCGTTGCCGGCGTCCTGGGTGCTTACTTCATTCTCTTCCCCGGTTCACGCGTCGTCACTCTCGTGCCCATTTTCTTCTTCTTCACCATGGTTGAGATTCCCGCCTTTTTCTTCATCGGCTTCTGGTTCCTCATGCAGCTCCTCGGTGGCACTGCCCAGCTGGGACGGGTCAATCCCTTTTCCGGCGGCATCGCCTTCTGGGCGCACATCGGTGGATTCCTCGCAGGAATCCTTCTCCTGAAGCTGTTTCTCCCCCGATGGCGTATTCGAAGACCCCGGTATCGCTTTTAACCTAAAAATAGCGGGTTTCCCCGGGATGACCGCTGAAAAATCCTTGACAATCAAGGAAATCGAAGTATAAATAAATTGAAAAAAGTTTATAACGGCGTTTCCCACATAACACAATAACCAGGAGGAGGAGAGTATGACGAAGGCAGAACTGATTGCCAAGATTGCTGAGGATGCGGGCATCACGAAGGCAGCAGCTGAGAAGGCAGTGAACTCCTTCATCGACGCAGTAACCAAAACCCTCAAGAAGGGCGACAAGCTCACGCTCACGGGGTTCGGCACCTTTTCCGTGACGAAGAGGAAGGCCCGCAAGGGTCGCAACCCCCAGACGGGCGAAGTCATCAAGATTAAGGCGACGAAGGTGCCCAAGTTCACTCCCGGCAAGGGTCTCAAAGAGGCCGTCGGGGGCAAAAAGAAGTAAGGGTTTTTCATTCGGCCCCGGGGAGTTACCTCCCCGGGGTTTTTTTGTGAGGAGCGGAAGATGTTTTCGAAGATTCTCCTCCCGGTGGACCTTTCTGAGCCGTCCCGCCTTGCCTGCGAGTACGCAATCAACCTCGCCCGCGTTTTCGATTCACGAATCATCGTCCTGCACGTCATCGACGAGTCGGTGACGGAGGCATTCTCCATGAGCGGCCTCGAGTTTGAGAACTTCCGGGAGACCAGCGTCGGAAGGGCGAGGGAGGCGCTCGACGCTTTCGTCGAAGAGAACTTCCGGGGATTCGAGAACTACGACGTTCTCCTGGAGATGGGAAACCCTCCGGAAGTGATCATCGAGACGGCGGAGAAGAAGCGGGTCTCCCTCATCGTCATGGCGTCTCACGGGAGGACGGGAATAGAAAGGGTCCTCTTCGGGTCAGTGGCGGAGAAAGTCGTCCGCCTGGCTCCCTGTCCCGTGTTCACGGTCAGGGAGAGAAAATCTTAGGGAGTGGCGGTCCCGGAAGACGCTTTCTTCCGCGGATGTCCCCGTCTTGCGCCTCCTCGCAATAAGGGATATCTTATCTCCGGTGTTCTTCCGTCAGAAGAAGGCAGTTTTCTCGGAAAAAAAGAAGCGAAGGGAGGAAAAACGATATGAGCATTATCGTCGACGTTCACGCCAGGCAGATTCTCGATTCCCGGGGAAATCCCACCGTCGAGGTGGAGGTCATTCTCGAGTCGGGTGCAATGGGAAGAGCCGCTGTCCCGTCGGGAGCCTCAACGGGAAAGCGTGAGGCCGTCGAGCTGAGGGACGGGAATCCGAAGAAGTACCTGGGGAAGAGCGTGGAGAAGGCTGTGAGGAACGTCAACAAAGTCATTGCCCCGAAGGTGGTGGGGCTTGACGCGACGGACCAGGTTTCCCTCGACAGGCTCCTCGTCAGTCTCGACGGGACGAAAAACAAGGGGAAGCTGGGTGCCAACGCCATCCTCGGCGTGTCTCTGGCTGCTGCGAAGGCGGCCGCCGAATTCTGCGGGCTCCCGCTCTATCAGTACCT
The DNA here is from genome assembly GCA_003696505.1 of Deltaproteobacteria bacterium. Classification (GTDB taxonomy): domain Bacteria; phylum Desulfobacterota; class Deferrimicrobia; order J040; family J040; genus J040. Next base: position 152 of record RFHC01000114.1, on the reverse strand, counting down.
GGGCGGCGTCTACGCCTGCACGCTCCCCGTGCCGATGATGAACATCTTAAACGGCGGAGCCCACGCCGACAACAACGTAGACATCCAGGAATTCATGATCATGCCGCTGGGGGCAAAGAGCTTCGCCGAGGCTCTTCAGATGGGCGCGGAGA
>RFHC01000113.1 GCA_003696505.1 Deltaproteobacteria bacterium | reverse complement strand
CGGATGTTCTGATGCTCGTCAGTTCACTGGTTCGTGAACCTCGAGAACCTCGTGAACTTCATGACCTTCGACTTCGCTCAGCTCCCACCGCCCCCCGACGGGTTTTTCCAATACCTGTTTACCGGGTTTAGAACCTTTATTAACCATTCCGCATTCCGCCATCCGCCTTCCGAAATCCCAGAAAACGGGCGGGGATAAACCCCACCCCTACGGATTTTCCGGTTGTTCGGTGGATCGGTAGATCGTTTGCTCGTGGCTCCGGCAATTGGCGGATGACAGATTCCGCATTCCGACATCCGCAATCCGCATTTAATCGGATGCTCGGAGGCTCGTGAGATGACATCCCCTACCTGCACGTCCCCGTCCCCGAATCGGAGAATCTTCCTGAAACGGAGATAAACTCCCAGTCATACCCGTCCGGACGGAGAGTGAGCTTGAGCACCCCGTGGTCCGTGTTGTTCCTCACCAGGCTGTTCGGTTTCACTGTCCCGAAAGAATAGAGGTTTCCCCCTCCCGTGCCGACGACAAACTCCACGATTCCGTCTGGTGCGGGATTGCCCGAAGGGTCCTGGGGAGCAAACCTCTCGTAATCGTGGTCGTGCCCGTTGAGGACGATTTCCGCACCCGCCGCGTAGAGGAGCTCCCAGAATGGTCTCACTTCGGGATTGTTCCCGTGCGGGCCGGAGGAGAAAAGGGGGTGGTGCCAGTAGGCGAGCGTGCAGGGAGATTGATGGGTCGCCAGGTCGTTCTTTAACCACTCGTACTGAGGAGAGCCGGGACCGCAACCTCCCACCTCACTGCATTGGCTGTTAAGTACGATAATGTGCCACCCACCCAGGTCGTAACTGTAATACCCTTTTCCGGGTTCGCCGGCGGCGGCTCCAAAATAGGAAAAGTACGGGGCAGCACCGGCGGTGTGATATTCGTGATTTCCAGGAGCCGGCCGGGTCCTCGCCCTGTGCCGCCCCCAGGAGGGTTCGTAGCATCTGGCGAAGTCCGAATCGGTGCCGTCCGGATAAGCGTTGTCCCCCAGCGTGAAAACCGTCCCGGGAATCGCGTCGAGGATATTCGCCGTCGCCTCGTCGGCGCTGGAGCCGCAGAGGGCGATGTCGCCGGCTCCGACGAGAACAGCGACACCGCTTTGTCCCCCCGGGCTGCTGCCGGTTTCTCCCCCCGTCCCGCACGTGGGAAGGAAAAGGAAAAGAATGATGACCAGGAAACCTGAAACGGAAAACAACCGAAATCCCTGCACAGGTTCTCTCCTTCTCCCCCATCCTAACACGGGCTTTCCATCAGAAACAGGAAACCGCCGGGAATAACCTCCACACCCCTGACATCTAACTGGCAGGAGAAAGGAAGGCTCATGAAGGATATCGTAAAAGAGCTCCTGAAAAACAACGAAAGGTTCGCGGATGAGTGGGGCAGCAAGAAAGACCTTACAATCCCACCCAGGAAGAGAATCGCCGTCCTCACCTGCATGGACGCCCGGGTAGACCCCCTTCCCATGCCGGGACTCGAAATCGGTGACGCCCACGTCGTGAGAAACGCGGGAGGGCGTGCCTCCGACGATGCAATCCGTTCTCTCGTCATCTCCCACAAACTTCTCGGGACCGACACCTGGCTCGTCATTCACCACACCGACTGCGGGATGGAGACCTTCACCGACGAAGAAAAGGATGGGTTCCTTATCCAGAGCCTGGAAACGGCCGTTCACGACGGGAAAAAGTGGGTCGACGGGGGAGAGGGACCCGGGTCTCTCGAGGGGAGTAATTTGTCATTCCGCAATCCGAAATCCGCAATCCGAATGTATGAAAGCGCGCACCGTGTCAAGGGCACACAACTCCTCTCTGGTTAATTTCCCTTTTCTTCCTTCCTGACAAAGATCAAAAGAAAAGCAAATTCTCCTACGAAGGCCTCCGTCCTTTACTCAGGCCGTTTGTCACACCCATGTATTCGCCCTCTCCGGGGCATGAGTATTCTCCGGGCGAGTGTCGCAATCAATAACCTCGAGCCTCATAGGGCTCACGGAGTGCCCGCGACTCCTCGCCCGGACGAACAGCCTCCCGATATGGCTCTCCTTTCTTCAATATCCACCAGGCAGCACAGGAAAGACGACGGGCAACTGCCACCACCGCCTTCCCATGACCCTTCTTCTCCCTCAACTTCCTATACACCTGCGCCACCTTCAGATACGACCACCTCCGATGGTGAATCGACACCACATTCGCCGCCTCCACAAATGCCCACTTCAGAATCAAACAGGCCGCCTTCCGCGTCTTCCCATGATACGTCCTCCCACCCGATGAATACACGCGCGGCACTAATCCGCAGTACGCAGAAAAATGACCCGCACTGGGAAATCTCTCCACATCTCCCATCTCATACAAAATCACTGCAGACAAAATCTTTCCCACTCCAGGAATCGTCTTCAATAAACGCATCCCCTCTTCTTCACTCAATAACTCCCACAATCGACACTCCAGCTCCTCTATGTGGCACTGAAGCTGATCCAGATAACGAAAATGAAGCTCCTGAACACGACGCGTCTCAGGAGGAAGTAACTCCAATAACTCCATCGCCTCCTCCCTCCCTCGCACACCAAACAAATCACTCACTCCAGATACCTCAATCCCGTACTTGGAAAACGTCGCGTGAATTCGGTTCTTCACGCTCGTCCGTGTACACGAAAGGACCATCCGGCACCGGAGAAGCTCTCGCACATCTCTCACATCCCGCGGAGGAATCCATACCACAGGCAATGTCCCCATCCGTAACAACTTCGCTAACCCAACACTGTCTAACTTGTCCGTCTTGTCAATGTGACCCATCATCACCTTCGCTCTCCCCGCATGCGCCAAATAGGGAATGTGACCGCATTCCTCGATCAAATCAATAAACCAGTACCAACTCCGACTCGTCTCCACCGCTATCGGACTCCCAGGAGGAAGAGAACTGAGATACTCCCTCAACTGGTCACCCTCGTGGCTGATCCGTACCTCTTCCACCACCCTCCCTTCCTCATCCATCACTGCAAAATTTGAGTATCGCTTGTGCTTGTCACACCCGATAAAATAAGTACCGTCTTTTTTCATTTTTTCACCTCCTGTTCTGGTCTTTTCCTCCAGTTTACCCAGGACAGGAGGTGCGCGCTTTCATCTAATCAATCCGAAATCCCGGGAAACGTGTTCCCCCCTTTCCCTCCCCCATTTCGCCTATTCCCGTCTCCTCTTTCTCCCTCTCCACAACACCCACCGAAGGAGGAGGGAGGGAATCTTTTCCTCAGAAAGGACGACGAGGTAGGAAAGGACGAGAAAGGAGATGGGAATTCCCAGGAGGGGAAGGTCGCTCCCCGTCGCCCGGGAAAGGGAAACCGACGCGAGGACGGAGAGAAAAAGGAGGACCCAGAAGGCGAGACAGAGGAGAGCTTCGGCTACCCTGTACACGGTGCTCCCTTTCGCCGCGTTTTTCTAAATTTTACAGCGGCAAATACACTCAGGAGACACAACGCTTGACACAGAAGCTTTCCCGGGTTTATATTAAACAAACGTTTGTTTGAATAAGGCGGTTTTTCAATGGCGAGGAAAAAGAGCGGAAGGGAAAAGATTATCGACGCGGCAGAGAGGCTCTTCGCAGAAAAAGGTTTTCGGGCCGTCATCGTCAGGGCCATTACAAAGGCCGCCGGAGTGAACGTGGCTTCTGTAAATTATCACTTCGGGTCGAAGGAAAACCTTTATCTCCAGGTTATTCGGGAGAAAATCGTCCCCCGGGCGGTGAAGGTGAGGGAGCATTTTGAGAACCTCCTGAAGCAGGGGGGAAATTCCACCCTCGAATCCATCATCAGGTCCCTGTGCCTCTCTTTTCTGAAGGGTCCGATTTCGGGGAGGGTCAGACTCACCCACCAGCAGTTCATGGCTCGTGAAATCGCTCATCCCACAAGGGGTTTCCGCATCATCGCTGACGAGGTGGTTCGTCCCCTCCTTACGCTCCTCGTGGAGAATCTGAAACCACACCTCCCGGACGGCATCGGAGATACGGAGGTGACGTTCTTCGCCATGAGCGTTTTCGCCCAGGTCCACCACTTCAGTTTCACGCGCCACCTCACCTCGCAGGTGGTGGGGCAGGAGTTTGACGACGAGTTCATCGATTTCGTCGTGGAACACATCGTCAATTTCTCCACGGGACGGTATCTCCGGAGGGACGGAGAGTGATGGGTCATATACGGAAACGAGCGCTCTTCGTTCTCATTCCCTTTCTCCTCCTCTCTTTCGGTTGCCGGCCATCCGTCAGGATGCCCTCCCCGGAAGAGCTGGGTTTCCGGATTCCTCCCGGATTCGACTCCGCGGCTGGCGGGGAAGCATTTGCGCCGGCTCCCTGGTGGAGGGACTTCGGCGACCCTTCCCTCGAAAAGGTGGTGGATAAGGTTATCGCCTCAAATTTTGACGTGAGGGAGAGCGAGGCGAGGATTGAGGAACTGGCCGCTCTTTTTTCCGCGGCGGGGGCAGGAATGTACCCTTCCCTCGATTTCTCCGGGCGGTGGTCCCGCTCGAAAATCGTGTACCGGGGATTCGGTGGCGGCGAAATCAAGTCCATCGTTTCCAACTACGAGGTGGACCTCGTGCCTTCCTACGAGGTTGACCTGTGGGGGAAGGTCCGGGAAGGGAAAAAGGGAAGTTTTTACGACTACCTCTCCTCACAGCAGACGTTTCACGCCGTCGTCGAGAGCGCCGTGGCAGAGGCCGTTTCCAAAACGCTGGAAGCTTCATTCCTCGCGAGGGAGCGTGCCCTCATGAGGGAGAGGGTGGAGACGGCGGAGAAACTCCTTGAGGCTGTGGAGTCGAGATTCCGCCGGGGAATTGCCCCTCTCTCTGACGTCCTCCAGGCGAGGAGAAACCTGCGGACGCTCTCCTCCCTCCTCCCTCCGGTGGAGAGGCGGCTCGATGCGGTCAGGAGAGAACTTCACCTGCTTCTCGGGGAGTATCCCTCAGGGAAAGGAATTCCGGAGGTCCGGCTCATAGACCCTCGTGACCTTCACCCCGTTCCTCCCGGCCTTCCCTCAGATCTCCTGAAGAGAAGGCCGGACATACAGGCGGCGGAGAGTGCTCTCCGCGCCCAGTATCACCGGGTTTTCGAGGCGTGGAAGAAGAGGTTTCCTTCTATCACCCTTTCCGCGTCTGCCGGATATTCGAGCGACGAGTTGAAAAGTCTTTTCGACCCGGCGAGCGAGATATGGAACGTTGCTGTGGGTATCGTGGCCCCGATTTTCCGGGGAGGGGCGCTCAAGGCCCTCCAGGAGGCGGAGGAAGCCAGGTTCAGGCAGTTTGCCGTCAGGTACGCCAGGACGATACTCCAGGCATTTTACGAGGTCGAGGTGGGGCTTTCCACCGAGGAGAGCCTCTTCCGGGAGAGGGAAGAGCGGGTTAAAGAGGTTGAGGCGGCGAGAGATTCGCTTGAGGCGGTGAAGGCTCGATACGAGAAGGGTCTGGAGCCTTTTCTGTCTCTTCTCGAGGCGCAGGAAAAGTTCGATTCCTCCCGGGTTTCTCTCCTCGAGACGGACCTGGCAATCGTGAAGAACAGGATATTCCTCTATCGTGCCCTGGGAGGATGGAGTTTCGCTGCCCTGGAGGGTAAGAGAGAGAGAACAGGCCGACAGGTGAAGTGAGGGAGAGAAAAATGAAGCGCGATAGGAAACTCTTTTTCCAGGTTCTCGTGGGGCTTCTCATCGTCGCCGTGGGCGTCGTCGGGACGGTCGTGCTCGTTCGGTCGAAGCCGAAGGTGAAGAGGGTGAAGGGGGAGGTCCTCCCACCCCTCGTTGAGACCATCGTCGTCCATCCGGGGAGAATACCCCTCTCCGTTACCGGACAGGGGACGGTGAGGCCCCTCCACGAGGCGAAGATTGCCAGTCAGGTTGCGGGGAGGGTCGTTTCCGTCTCCCCCCGATTCCTCCCGGGGGAGAGGGTGAAAGCGGGAGAGGTCCTCCTCGAGGTGGACAGGAGGGATTACGAAACGGCACTCTCCCTGGCGGAAGCCAAGGTCAAGGATGCTCAGGCGAAGCTCGATCAGCTTCTCGAGGAATCGAAGGTGTCGCGGGAGGAGTGGGAGAAGTATTTCACGAAGGAGGGGGAGCCTCCTCCCCTCGTCGTGAAGAAACCCCAGGTTGATGCGGCGAGGGCCGCGCTCGAGGCGGCAATTGCCGAGAGGGAGAGGGCGAAGCTCAACCTGGAGAGGACGGCTGTCCGGGCTCCCTTTGACGGGGTCGTCATGGAAAAGGCGGTCTCTCCCGGGGACTACCTCACACCGGGGATGGTCGTGGGGAGAATCTCCTCCGCCGGGAGCGTCGAGGTGGAGGTTCCACTCACGGAGGAAGAGGCGGGTCTTGTTCCCGTCCCCGGATTCAGCGCCCCGGCCGGTGAGGCGGGGCGGGCAACCGTCGTTTACAGCGCCGGAGGAAAGGTTTCCCGCTGGGATGGGAAGGTGACCGGCGTGTCCGGGGGCATTGACGAGAAGACCCGGCTCGTCCCGGTCCTCGTGCGTGTCGAAAACCCCTTCTCCCGGATTCCTCCGCTCCTTCCGGGAGCCTTCGTGGACGTGATTTTCGAGGGGAAGGTGGAAAGTGATGCGGTTTCCCTTCCCGACCACGTCGTGAGGTGGGACGAAAAGGGGAAACCCTTCGTCTGGGTCGTCGGAAGGGACATGACCCTGGAGAAAAGACCCGTCAGAGTCGTTCTCTTCAACCGGGGAAGCGTCACCCTTTCGGGAGGGCTCAAAGAGGGCGAGAGAGTTCTCTCCACCGTTCTGAAGACGGCGGTGGAGGGGATGACCGTGAGGGTCAAGGAAGGGTCGGTGAGATGAGGAAGATTGTCGAGTGGTTCGCGGAAAACCACGTCGCGGCGAACCTCCTCATGCTCTTCGTCCTCGTGGCCGGCGTATTCTACACGCTGACGTCGAAGGTGGAGGTTTTCCCGGAAACGTCTCCCGACGTCATCAGCATCACCGTGGAATATCCCGGAGCCTCTCCGTCAGAGGTGGAGGAGTCGGTCACGCGGAGAATAGAGGAGAGGATAGCCGGGATAAGCGGAATCAAGAAGATCGAGTCCTCTTCTTCAGAGGGTTTCTCCAGGATCACCGCGGAAGTCCTGGAAGGATGGAACCCGAAAGAGGTCCTGGACGACGTGGAGTCGGAAGTATCCCGCATCACCACTCTCCCTGAGGAATCGGAAAGGCCCGTCGTGTCCCGTGTGATTCTGAGAAGGCACGTCATCGACGTGATTCTCTCCGGAGACGTGCCGGAGAAGGAGTTGAGGCGGGTGGCGAGAGAGGTGAGGGACCGGCTCACCCTCCTCCCCGGAATCACAGAGGCGGACCTGACCGCCGTGAGAGACCCGGAAATTCACGTGGAGGTTTCGGAGAGGACGTTGAGGAAGTACGGACTCTCGCTGGATTCGGTGGCGGCCGCTATACGGAGGGAGAGCTTCGACCTCCCGGCGGGGAGCGTGAAGACGAGGGGCAACGAAATTCTCCTCCGGGCGAAAGGGAAGAGGTACACGACTGCCGATTTCAGGAACCTCGTCGTTCTGACCGGACCGGGGGGGAGAAAGGTCACCCTCGGGGACATAGCCACAATTCGCGACACCCTCGAGGAGAGGGACCTTTTCTCCCGATTCGGAGGAAAACCGGCCGCGATTATCCAGGTCTACCGTGTGGGGAATCAGAACGCCCTCACCGTATCCCGGAAGGTCCACGACTTCGTCGAAAAGGTGAGACCCTCCCTCCCGCACGGAATATCAATAGATACCTTTGACGACAGGGCGGAAATTCTCCGGGCGCGCATCTCCCTCCTCCTGAAAAACATGACCTACGGGATGGTCCTCGTCATTGTCCTTCTGGGGATTTTCACAAACTTAAGGCTCGCTTTCTGGATTGCTCTCGGAATTCCCATCTCCTTCGCCTTTTCCCTCGCCCTCCTCCCCCAGTACGACGTCACCATCAACATGATTTCCCTCTTCGCCTTCATCATGGTGCTCGGGATGGTCGTCGACGACGCCATCGTCATCGGAGAGAACGTCTTCCGGAAGAGGGAGGAGGGGCTTCCTCCTCTCGAAGCATCCGTGGAGGGGACGGTGGAAGTGGGGCGGGCTGTCATATTCTCTGTCCTCACGACGATGGCCGCCTTCTGGCCTCTCCTCCTCGGGACCGGGGTAATGGGGAAGCTGATAAGGAACATTCCCATCGTCGTCATTCTCGTGCTGGCAGGGTCCCTCCTGGAGGCATTTCTCGTCCTCCCTTCACACCTGGCCATGACGAAGTTCAGGCGAGAGGGGAAGGAGAACAACACGAAGAGGTGGCTCAGAAACTTCATCGACGGACCCTACGCATCTTTCCTCCGGCTCGCCCTCAAATACCGGTATGTAACCCTCGGGGTGGCCGTCGCCACCTTTCTCCTCATGATGGGACTCTGGTTCGGCGGGAGGCTCAAACTCGTCTTCCTCCCCCGGGTGGAGAGCGACGTCATGATAGCGTCTGTTACCCTTCCCGCGGGGACCCCTGCTTCCGTGACCGCCCAGGTGGTGGAGAAACTGGAGAGAGAGGGGGTCCGTGTCGTGAAGGAAAGGGAAAGGGAGAGAAAAGGGAAGGGACCCCTCCTGAGAGCGGTCTTCTCCATCGTGGGAGCGCAGATGGTCATCCGGGGGCACGGAGACCAGTGGAGCGCCGGAGGGGGGAACGTCGCGCAGGTGATGATTCAGCTCGTCGGAGCGGAGAAGAGGAAAGACGTGAGCGCGAAGGAACTCGTCAGCAGGTGGAGAGAGGCAGTGGGGGAAGTGCCCGGAGCGGAGTCTCTCACCTTCGTGAGCGAACTTTTCAGCGCCGGCGCCCCCATTCAGGTGAACCTCTTCTCGAACGACGAGGCGAGGCTGGAGCAGGCGGTGGAGGAGTTGAAGGGAATTCTCAGGAATTACCGGGGAGTTTCCGACATATCCGACTCCTCGATTCCGGGGAAAGACGAGATATCCGTCCGACTCACAGAGAGGGGAAAGGCTCTCGGAGTGACGCTGGATGACGTCTCCCGCGCATTGCGGGGGGCGTACTACGGGGCCGAAGCCCTCCGCTTTCAGAGAGGGGAGGACGAGGTGAAGGTCCTCGTCCGCTATCCGGAAGAGGAGAGGAGGAGCCTTTCCTCGCTCTACTCGCTCAGGGTGACACTGAGGGACGGGAGGAGAGTCCCTCTCGTTGAGGTTGCAAAGGTTTCTCACCGCCGGGGTTTCGTCTCGCTTCAGAGATACGAGAGGAGGAGGGTGATTTCCGTCACTGCCGAGGTGGATGAGGCAGTTGCGAACGCGTCTGAAATAAGGAAAGAGTTGAAGACGGTCATCCTCCCTTCCCTGAGGGAGAAGTACGGAGACGTCTCCTTTTCCTTCGAGGGAGAGGGAAAAGAGGAACAGGAGGCGATGAACGACATCTTCCAGGGATTCCTCCTCGCCCTCTTTCTCATATACACCCTCCTTGCCGTGCCCCTCCGCTCTTTCTCCCAGCCATTCATCATCATGACGGCGATACCCTTTGGAATAATCGGAGCCTTTCTCGGGCACATTATCATGGGATTCAACCTCTCCATCCTGAGCATGTTCGGAATCGTCGGTCTTTCCGGCGTCGTCGTCAACGACTCTCTCGTCCTGGTGGACGCGATTAATTCCCTGCGCCGCGAGGGACTTCCCCTTGGAGACGCCGTCATCGCCGGCGGGAAGAGGAGGTTTCGGGCTATCATCCTGACGACGGTGACCACCTTCGGGGGGCTTGCGCCGATGATGGCGGAGAGGTCGCTGCAGGCCCGCTTCCTCATACCGATGGCAGTGAGCCTCGCTTTCGGCGTCCTCTTCTCGACGGTCATCACCCTCGTCCTCGTTCCCTCCCTCTACCTCATCCTCGAGGACCTCCGCTCTCTCTTCGTGGAAGTGGAGAGCCCGGACCTAGAAAAGGCGGAGGTTGAACTTCCGGGATGAGAGTGAGAATTCCCTCCTCTGGTATAGTAAAAGGAGATTCCTGAAGGAGAAGTTAAGTGGCGCGAATCCTCCTGCTCGGAGGGTCGGGATACTTCTGCAGGCAATTGCTTCCGGAGCTCCTGAAGAGTCTGCCCCGGGAGTGGGAGTTCGTCATCGCCGATTACGAATACCGGGCCGCCAGGAAAATGGCGAAGAAGCTGGGGGAGAGGGTAACCGCCCGTATGGTGGACGTGAGCGACCCGGCGGCAATGGAGAGACTCCTCGAAGGGGCTGACGCGGGGGTCAACTTCGTTGGCCCCTGGTATCGGTTCGGCAAATTCGTCCGCGAGGCGTTCAGGAGAGCCGGCGTCTCCCTCATCGCGGTCAATCCCTCTTCTTTCCGGGAATCTCACGGGAACGCCGGCGGTCCTCCCTTCGTCGGAGGAGTCTCCTTCGTTCCCGCGGTTCCCCTTATTTTCAGAGAAGTTTTCGGGCCGGAAAAAGGGGTGAGTGTGTCGGTGAGAGTT
>RFHC01000112.1 GCA_003696505.1 Deltaproteobacteria bacterium | reverse complement strand
GACTCTCATCCACCCGGGGGCGTCTATCCTCACGGTGGAGTACAAGCTCAACCTGCTGGCTCCGGCAGCGGGGGAGAAGGTCGTGGCAAGGGGTTACGTCGTCCGCCCCGGCAGGACTCTCACCGTCTGCCGGACGGAGGTCTTCTCCGTCACCGGAGGTGAGGAAAAGCTCTGCGCCGCTTCGCTGACGACGATGATTGCCGTTACCGACCGCCCGGAAGTAGGGGCGGAGTGAGCCTCACCAGTTTTCCAGGCTTCCCCGGTAAATCTCCCTCGCGTCCTCCAGCGTGACGGGCCTGGGGGACATGGAGAGGAGCCTCTGAACCTTCATTGCGGCTTCGGCTAACTCGTCCACGTCTGACTCGTCGAAACCGACGTGGAGGAGCCCCTTCGCAATGTTCAGGTCCCTCATGAGCCTGCGCAGTCCTTCCTTCGCCCGGAGGGCGGCGTCGTGGAGGGAGAGCCCCTCCGTCTCCTCGCCGAGCCACGCCGCGACGCGGGCGAACTTCTCGGGCGCTGCGGGCGCGAGAAACTCGATTGCCTTCACGCCGGTGAGGGCCACGCAGAGTCCGTGGGGAAGTTCGTGGTTTCTCCCGGCGATGGGATAGGCCAGGGCGTGGGGGACGTGGACACCGGCATTCCCGAAAGCCCCTCCCAGATGGGTCGCCAGGAGCATCTTTTCCCGCGCTTCCAGGTCGTGGGGGTTGAAGTAGGCCCGGCGGAGGTACTTCGCCACCAGTTTGATGCTCTCCTCGACGAAGAGGTCCGAGACCGGGTTCGACCCGATGTAGACCGGCCTTTTGTCGGGAGACTCCGGACGGGGGCGGGCGTAGTAGGGGATGCTCGTGTAGGCTTCGATGGAGTGGAGGAGCGTGTCGAGGCCCGTCGAGGCCGTGTAGAAGGGGGAAAGCGTGATGGTGAGAGTCGGGTCCAGGAGGGCGAGGTCGGGGACGAGCGACGGGTGAGAGATTCCCACTTTCAGCTTCTCCTTCGTCAGGTCGAGGACGGCCACGGGAGTGTTCTCGCTTCCCGTTCCGGCCGTCGTGGGGACGGCGATGAGGGGCCTCAGGGGACCGGTCGGTGCGAGCCCCTTTCCCGTGGGCGGCGCGATGTAGTCGTAAAGGTCTGCCGGGCAGGAGGTGTAGAGGTTGATCATTTTCGCCATGTCGATGCTGGAACCTCCCCCGAGCCCGATGATTGCTTCGAACTCCTTTCCCCTCGCGAAGTCGATCGCCTTGAGGACCCCCGTGTCCACCGGCTCGATGGGGGTCCCGTCGAAGACCTCCGCCTTCACTCCCTCTTTCGAAAGGTAGGTGAGGCACGTTTCAACGATGGGGGTGTTCTTCCTGATGTTCTCGTCTGTCACGACGAGGACGGAGTTTGCCCCCAGGCGCTTCACCTCGTAGCCGATTTCTGAGATGACTCCCCGGCCGAACTTCACGGTGACGTTTCTCACCGTGAAGACGGTGTCGCTGGGTGACCTGTACTCGAGCATTTGGCCCTCCTTTCCCCTGTTGTTCTATCCGGACGCCTCGTTCTCCCGGACGTCGATGATTTCCCCCCTCTCCAGGAGGTAGGTCCTCCCTGTCAGCCCCTTCGTGTGGGTGTAGTCAGACTCGGAGACGAGGATCGATATCCCCTCCTCCTTCAGGTGGCGGAGAATTTCTGCGAGCCGCGCCGCGAGCCCGGGGGCAACCCCTTCGAAGGGCTCGTCCAGCAGGAGGAGTTTCTCCCCCACGATGACGGCGCGGGCGAGGGCGACGAGCTTCTGCTGACCCCCGGAGAGCTGGAGAGCCCGACGGCTGGCGAGCTCCTTGACTTCAGGGAGAAACTCGTAGACCCTTTCGAGCTTCTTCTCCGGCTCCTTCTCTTTCAGAGCCCAGAGAGGGAGGAGGATGTTCTCCTCCACCGTCAGGTCCGGGATGAGGCGCCTGTCCTCCGGCATGTAGCCAATTCTGAAGGCGGGGCGCTCGTTCGGCGCAAGGCCCGTCAGCTCCTTCCCGTCGAAGGTAACCTTTCCCGAGTCCGCTTTTACCAGCCCCATGACGGCTCGCATGAGGGTCGTCTTTCCGGCTCCGTTTCTCCCCACGAGAGCCACTGCCTCTTTCTCTCCTACCTGGAGGGAGACTCCCCTGAGGACGGGTGTCTTTTCGAAGGAGACCTGAAGTCCCTCAACTGTCAGCATCGGCTGGCTCCCTCCTGGCCGTTGGGATCGATCCCGTGATGAAACTGACTACGTCCTCGTTCCTCAGCACCCGGGAAGTTTCTCCGTCGGCGATGACCTTTCCGTCGTAGAAGGCGATGACCCTCTCCGCGTAATGCTCCACCACCTCCATGTCGTGTTCGATGAAAATCGTCGTCGTCCCGTTTCTTCCCACGCTCCTGACGATGGTGTCCATGAGGGGGAACTTCTCGTCGATGGCAACCCCGCTCGTCGGCTCGTCCAGGAGGATGAGCCTCGTCTTTCCCATCATCGCCATGGCGATATCGAGAAGCTTCTTTACCCCCTGCGGGAGCGTGCCGGCAGGTTCGTGCCTGTAATCCTTGATGTGAAATTTTTCCAGCGCTTCCTCCACCCTCTCGATGAATTTCCCGTCGTGGAAAGGCCGGAGAAGTTTCCCGAAGGGCCTGTTCAGGAGCGTGCACGCCACGAGGAGGTTTTCCTCCACCGTGAGGTCGGGGAAGAGCTGCGGTATCTGGAAGGAGCGGCAGATCCCCTTCCGGATGACCTTCCTCGGGGGTAATCCCGTGATGTCCTGCCCGTCGAAAAGGACCCTCCCTGAAGTGGGCTTGACGTAGCCGGTAATGATGTTGACGAAGGTCGTTTTCCCCGCGCCGTTCGCCCCGATGATTCCCACCACCTCTCCTTCCCTGACCTGGACGTTCACCTTCTCGGCAGCGACGACGGCTCCGAATCTCTTCGTGACGCCTCGAGTCTCAAGGAGCGGCTTCATCCCTCTTCCTCTCCAGGAATCTTTCCGTCAGGGACCAGAGCCCTTCGGGCATGAAGATGATCATCAGGAGGAGGATGACCCCGAGGACCATCTGCCACAGGGAGGGGGCGAGGTCGAAGGCGTAGGAGCGGATGACTTCGAACACGACTCCGCCTGCCAGGGGCGCCAGCACGTGGCCCGTCCCCCCCAGAAGGGCGATGAAGACGAATTCTCCCGATGTCGTCCAGTATGCCAGTTCGGGGTCCACGTGTCCCGAGATGTAGGCGATGAGGGCGCCTCCCACGGAGGCGAGCACTCCCGCCAGAATGTACTTCAGGAAGACGAGCGCTCTGGCCGAGAGGCTCAGATATTCGAGCCGTATCTCGTTCATCCGGAGGGCAAGCCCCGCGTAGCCGAAGCCGGAGAGGAAGTATCGGTGCGCCAGGGCGTAGAGGAGAAAGGCAACGGCAAAAGTGAAGAGGGGGAGCGAGACCCGCGGGTCCACCGCTTCGGGAGAGATTCCGAGGATTGTCGGCGGAGGGACGTTGAACCCGTCGGACCCTCCCAGTGCGGGATTCTTGACGATGACGCTGTAGAGAATCATGGAGAGCGCCAGCGTGAGCATGGCGAAGAAAATATCCCGGTAGTTGCAGAGGAGGAGACCCACGATGGCCCCCGCGACCACTGCTCCCAGAGCGGCAAGAATGACGACCGCACCGGCGTCGGTCACGCCGAAGGCGTTAGAGGAGAAGCCTGCCACGTATCCTCCGATGCAGTAGAAGAACCCCTGACCGAAGGAGACGAGGCCTGCCCGCATGAGGAGGACCACTCCGAGGACGACGAGGGAGCGGGCGACGGCGACGGTGAGGAGGAAGGAGAACCACCGTGGGGTGAAGAAGACCGCACCGGAAAACAGGAGGAAAAGTCCGACCAGGATGGGGTAAGTCCTGTCCTTTCTCCTCATATCTTCCTCGCCTTCACCCGGGCGAAGATGCCCTCCGGCCGGACCGCCAGGACGGCAGCCATGATGACGAAGATGACGAGGACCTCACCCCTGGGGAAGAGGTGCACCGCCGCTGCCCGGGTCAGCCCGATGAGGAGAGACCCCAGGAGCGTTCCGCCGATTGAGCCGAGCCCGCCCGTCACGACCACGGCGAAGGCGATAACGATAACCTCGACGCCGATTCCGGGGACGACGGAGAGGGAGGGCGCAGTGACGGCGCCTCCCAGCGCTGCGAGGGCGCTTCCGATGACGAAGGTGGCCGTGTAAAGGCGGGTCACGTTTATCCCCATCGCCTCGCTCACCTCCCTGTCGTGGATGACGGCGCGGAGGAATTTCCCTTGCCTTGTCCGGTTGAGCCCGAACCAGAGAAGGGCGCCCGTCCCTGCTGCCAGGAGGATGAGGAGGAGGTCGTAATTGGCGAAGGGGATTCCGAGGATTTTCGTTCTCCCGAGTGCGGCGTAGGGCTGGTAGGCGAAGTAGGCGTCCACTCCCCAAATGAGTTTTATCACGTCCTCGAGGATGAGCAGGACGGCGTAGGTGACGAGGAGGACGAGGACCTCGTCCCTGCCGTAGACGACCCGCAGAATTCCCCTCTCGATGATGAGGCCGGCTAAAACTCCCGCCCCCGCCGCGCAGGTGAAGAAGACGAGGTAGGAGAGGGTGGGGTCGTACCCCGAAGCGAAGTACCACCCCACCACAGACGCGGCAGTGTAGGCGCCCACGGCGTAGAGGCTGCCGTGGGCCATGTTGAGAATCCTCATCACCCCGTAGATAAGGGTCAGCCCCGCCGAAACGATAAAGAGCCAGGAGGAGTAGACGAGGCCGTCCAGGAGAATGACGAGGGGTTCCCTCATCCGGCGGTCACTCCCTTAAAAGTCAGTCGCACTTCGCTCCTTTCATTCCTCCCTTTATCCAGTCCAGGCTCTTGACGCCGTCGGGCGGGCTGACGCACTCGGGGGGATACCTCTTCACGTTCTTCACCGAGGGCTTCCCGCCGGCCTTCGTGAACTGGCCGTAGACCGACTCCTGGAGGGCCTGGTGCCCCTTCCCCAGCGCCATCTTCACCTTCCCCGCGGGCGAAACGAACTCCAGGTACTCGAAGGCTTTGATGATGTCCTCTTTCGTCGGGTTTTTCGACGACTTCATCGCCTTCTCGTAGGCCGTTTTCAGGCCGAAGAAGGCCTGGGCCATCTTGTAAGAGGGATAGGTGGGAGGAGTCTTGTACTTTTCGATGTAGTTAGAGCGGAACCAGTCGTTGAGCTTGCTCTTCGGCGCGTAGACGCCGAAGGGGCCCCTTGCCCCGAGCACGGTCCCTTCAGGAATGTCGAGCCGGAACATGGCCGTTTCTCCCGTGGTGAGAATGGCCGTCTGCTCGTCGAAGAGCCCGCGGGCTGAACCCTGGAGGACGAAGGCTTCCATGTCTCCCCCCCAGAAACTGGAGTGAATGAAGTCTGCGGGGTTGACCAGGAGGGAGGAGATTTCCGCCCCGTACTGACCTTTGAAGAGCTTGGGAAAGAGCTCGTTCTTCACTTCAACGTCAGGCTTGAGAACTTTGAGAGCGCTGATGAAGTCGTTCCACGAATCGTGCCCCCAGGCGTAGTCCTGGTTGATGCCGGAGACCGACTTGAGGTCTGGCTTCAGGTCCACGATGTAGCGCGCGGCTCCGACGCTGTCGATAGTAGCCGTCGGCCCTGTCCGGAAGACGTACTTGTAAGAAGCTTCCTCGAAAATCCTCGGCGTCCCGCAGTCGAAAAGGATTGTGAGCGCCTTCAGTTCTTCGGCCACGGGCGCGATGGCGAGGCAGTGGCCGCTGGAGATGTATCCGATGACAACGTCCACTCCCTTCTTCTGAACGAGATTCCGGAATTCCGTCACCTGCTGGGTGGCGCTTCCCGCCTCGTCGATGAGGACCATCTCAATCTTCTTCCCCCCGATTCCCGGCGTGTTGTAGGGCTCCGGCACCATGTTGTTGTTGAGCGCATCGACGACGAGTTCAGCCGCGTTTTTCGCCGGTACGCCGAAGGGCCCGGCGGCTGCGCCGGAGAGGAAGGTGACGACGCCTACCTTCAGCGTCCCCCCTGCGTGGACCGGCGGCGCCGTGAGTACGAGCGCCAGGAAAAGAGATACCGCTACCCCCAGAAAAGTCTTCCTTCCCTTCATGGGACACCTCCTCGCGTCTCCTCCCGAAAAGGAGGAAATGTTTGTGTGTTTCCGACTGGAGGGGGGAGGGTATATGCAGGACTCTCGCTCCCCCCTTACCCCCTACTTTCAAAACTATCACAAAGCGTGCCGGAGAGGAAAAGTTGTCAGAAAGGGGAAGAGAACGCCTTGAAGAGCGGGTTGGGAATCTCCAGGAATCCGGTTATCTGGGGAAAAATAAAACTGACGGAAAAGTTGCGCGGAGGGGTGTCATTTCTCGCCTCCCCTCCTTCGGAGAGGGGGTGAAGGGGAAATCTCTCCCCTTTTTGTTCGTGTCTCCTGACATGAGGCTCCGGTGATTCGGACAGTCGCTGTCCTTCTTCTACTGTTTAACTCCGGAAATCCTCCCTTCCCGGCCCTGTTTCCCCCCGTTTCACGGGATTCTGAGGGAGATTCGGAATTTTCCTCTCCGGGGGCACCTATTTTGCTACATTATTAATAAAAGGTCTTCTTTATTGGTTCCTCAAAGGGAGGAAAGCTGTGAAGGTGGGAGTGAAGTTCTGCGGAGGGTGCAACCCCGAATACGACTGGCTCGGGTTCTGGGAGAAGGTCCGTTCCTCCCTCGACGGACGTGTGGAGTGGGTCCGATGGGACGATGGGGATGCGTCGTGCCTCCTCGTCCTCAACGGGTGCTTTACTGCCTGCGGGGAGAGAGAGGTGGAGGAGAGCCCCGTTTCCCTTCCCCGCGCCGTCGTCCTTCCCGGGACAGGAGTGGACGATGTGACCCGGTTTCTCGACGGAAAGTGCCGGGGCGGGGAGGAGGGTAATGGAGAGAAGTAAGGAGGAGGAGATGGAGAGAATCGTCACGAAAGAGGATTACGTCAGAAGTTTGAAGGAGATGGATCGGGTCATCTACTACCGGGGGGAGAGGGTGAAGGATGTGACGGAGCACCCTGCCTTCATCCCGCACATCAACTCGGCCGCAAAGACCTACGAGCTCGCGCTGAGGCCCGAATACGAAGACCTGCTCACCGCCACGAGCCACCTCACAGGAGAGAAGATAAACCGGTTCACCCACATCCATCAGTCCGTGGACGACCTGGTCAAGAAGGTAAAGGCCCTGCGCCTCCTCGCCCACGAGACGGGAAGCTGCTTCCAGCGGTGCGTCGGCTGGGACGCCCTCAACGCCACCTACATGACGACCTATGAAATAGACGAGAAGCACGGCACGGACTATCACGCCCGCTTCCTGGAGTACCTGAAGTCCGTTCAGCGCCGGAACATCATGCTCGTCGGCGGGATGACGGACCCGAAGGGCGACCGCTCCAGGCCTCCCTCACAGCAGAAGGACCCGGACCTCTTCACCCGCGTCGTCGAGAAGCGGAGCGACGGCATTGTTGTGAGGGGAGCGAAGTTTCACCAGACGGGCGCGGCCAACAGCCACGAGATTCTCGTCATGCCCACCATGGCTATGGGCGAGGACGATAAGGACTACGCCCTCGTCTGCGCCATCCCCCTGGATGCTCCCGGGGTCATCCAGATTTTCGGGCGGCAGACCAACGACGAGCGGAAGGTGGAGTGCTCCGCCGACATCGGCAACCTGGAGTACGGCCTCATCGGCGGCGAATCCGTCGTCATCTTCGACGACGTCTTCGTCCCCTGGGAGAGGGTCTTCATGTGCGGGGAGACGGAGTTCACGGGAATCTTCGTCGAGCGCTTCGCCACCCTCCACCGGCAGAACTACGGCGGCTGCAAGGGAGGCGTCTCCGACATCCTCATCGGGGCCGCGGCCCTGGCAGCGCAGTATCAGGGGACGCTGAAGGCGTCACACATCCGCGACAAGCTGGCGGAGATGACGCACCTCGTGGAAACGCTCTACGCCGGGTCCATCGCCTGTTCCGCCATGGGTCAGAAGACGAAGAGCGGAGCCTATTATCCCGACCCGCTCCTCGCCAACTGCACGAAGTACAACGTGACGAAGCACATCTACGAGATATCGCGCCTGGCCCACGACATCGCCGGAGGCCTCCTGGCGACGATGCCGTCGGAGAGGGACCTGAAGAGCGAGGAAGTGCGGAAGTACCTGGAGAAGTACCTCTCCACGGTGGAGGGCGTTTCCCCGGAGGCGCGCTTCAAGGTGGTCCGCCTCATCGAGAACATGACGGGCGTGGCTCCGCTGGCAGAGTCGATGCACGGCGCCGGGTCCCCCCAGACCCAGAAGGTCATGTACGCGCGTCTGGGACGCTTCGACGTGAAGATGACCCTGGCGAAGAAGCTCCTGGGGATTGAGGATTGACGGGATTTTCGTGAGCGGGAGGATTCCTCTCTCCCGGGCTGTATAATGGAAGGGAAAGGAGGAGTCCCCGTGACCGGTCGGATGAAACGGCTCATCTCCGTGGGAAGCGAAGTGGAACTGGCCATCATCCGGAGCATCCTCGACGCCGAGGGAATCTTCTACGTCGTTGAAAACGAACACTTCGGGTCCCTCTTCTCGGGACCCCTCTCCTACCGCTACAACGAGAAGACCATTCTCGTCGCGCCCGAGGACGAGGAGAGGGCCAGGGAACTCCTCCGCGTCATGCGACTTCGTCCCGCTTCCTGAGGCCCCTCACCGGGAGAAGGCGCTGAAGTGGATGAGGTGTCCTTCGTAGTAGAGCCCCTTCCCGAAGGAGAGCTTCCCCTCGTAGCGGTAGTCCTCGCCGATGCCGATGATGTGGTACTTCTCGAAGAGCGCCTCCTCTATCTCCCTGAAGACCGCCTCCAGCTCGCTCCTGAGGGCTTCCGGCGGCCTGGTGGCCCTGAGGCCTGAGGTGACGGCCTCGAGGGCGACGCTCCGGAGAAATTTCGGGAATGCCCGGGCGTACGTGCCGTGCCGGTCGAAGAGGTCGAAGCCGGTGAAACCGTCGCCTACGAAGAAGGCGCCGCCCTGCTCCGTCCCCCGGAGGGAGAAGGACTTCTCGTATTCCCTGAGGGTGGGCTGCGTCCCTTCGAAGACGTCGTGGAGGGCTCCCGTCGCCGTGCGCGCCTTCGCCTTCTGTGCGACTTCCCTCACGTCTTCCCACACACCCAGCTGGTCGGCGTCGTACCTCCTCCGGGAGCGCATCGACTCGCGCTGGGAGAGGGCAATCCTCTTCCGTATTTTCGGTGGAGAGTAGAAGTCGCTCTTCTGGAAGCGCCTCGTCGTGAACCTCCACCTCCCCTCCTCGACGCAGGAGACGGGGATGCGGGTGGACGACTTCGGCGGGATGAGGAGGGAGGCGTTGACGACCCTGTTCTGCTTGGCTCCTTTCAGCTCAGTCCCGTCGAGGACGAAGAGAATCGACTCTGAGAAGTTGATGAGCCTCAACTCCGGCACGGTCCCTGCCTCGCTCACTTCTTCCACGACGGCGTCGCCCCTCTCCAGCGCGTCGTCGATGAAGGTGTAGGAGATGGGGGCCTGGGGGACGCCCGAGAGGGGGAAGAAGGTTACCTCCCTGACCCTGACGGGGTCTCCGATGGAAATGCGGGAAAAAGAAAAATCGTGGGACATAAAAACACCTCCTCTTGGTGGTTCGGGACCTTACCGGTCCGTCCGTTGACGACTGCTATTTCCGGGAGCCTTTGAGAACCTCGTGTCTGGAGAGATACTGCCCGATGGAGACCTTTTCCCCTCCGGGGAGGAGGAGAGTGTAGTTGCCGTTTTCCTTGCGGATGTTGACCTTCTTCTGACGGCCTGCCCTTCCCGTGGAGACGTCCTCCCACTGCGCGCCCAGGTCCTCCGTGGGGATGACGAAGTCGAGCAGGTTTCCCTGGCGGGTCTCGCAGAGGAAGACGACCACGTCGTAGGGAATGTTCGGGATGCTGAGGAACCAGAATCCCGGTTTCCCTCCCAGTTCTGAGGCATAGGCCACACCTACCTTCCTGCCGTCCTCCGTTTCGTAGAGGGTCCGGGTGAGTTCGGTGAGGACGATTCCTTTTTCCCGCGAGAGGGACCGGGCCCAGTTTTCCCGCGCCATCAATCCCCGCTCGTGAGGGGTGAGGAGTTCGGGGGATTCAAGTTCGGCGCCCATCTCGGGTTGTGCGCTGGGGAGGAGATTTTCGTCTTTGAGGAAGAGAAGTCTTTCCCGAATCCTTTCCCTCCTCCTGGCATGAAGCTGGTATTTCGGCATCGGCTCATCCTCGACCCGGCGGGCCCCCCTCTGCATCTGCCTCTCCAGCGCCTCTGCCGTGTGGGCCACCTCCTCGAGCTTCCTCAGCGCCCTCTCGCAGTCCTCGGCGATGCGGGCGTAGAAGGAGACGGCGTCCACGTCGTTTCTCGCTGCGGACTCCCTCACCATCGACAGGGCCCTTTCTTTCAGGGTCTCGAGTCTCTTTCTGAGGTCCTGAAGCGTCATCACCGCTCCTTCCGGGTAACTGAGGATAGCTTATATTACCATAACATAAATGTCAATGTCAAATAACATCATCGATGTTGAGAAATTATACCATAACATTTTCCAGTTATTATATCAAACGGCTTTTCCCGGCTTTTCCATTCAGGTGTCAGAGCAAAAAGCGTCGGTGTCAGAGTAAAAAGAAGAAGGATTCGTGAGACATTCCGTCAGGGTAAGGGGTGGTTTTCCCCAACCTCCCTGTTGCCCCGGCACTTCCACTGATGTAGAATATTCGGTGTCAGAGCAAGGTTTCCTACGTCGAAGCGCGCCCTTAGCTCAGCTGGATAGAGCGTCGGACTACGAATCCGAAGGTCGGAGGTTCGAATCCTCCAGGGCGCGCCATTTTTTAACTTCAAGCCTTACGGGGTTCGGTCAATTTTGCTCTGGCACCAAGATTTCTGGGTACGATCTGACATGCTTCCCTTTTGTTGTGCCAGAGGGAACCTGGT
>RFHC01000111.1 GCA_003696505.1 Deltaproteobacteria bacterium | reverse complement strand
TTCTCTATCTCCAGGAAGTCGATGATGTCTTCGACGATTTTCCTGTTCTCAATCTCCTCCTTCTCCGTGCCGAGCCAGTAGAGGCCGTTGGAGAAAAAACCCTTCTTCATGTGGACGTGTCTGCCCATCATGAGGTTGTCGAGGACGGTCATGCCGCGGAAAAGGGCGATGTTCTGAAAGGTCCGGGCGATTCCGAGAGCAGCGATTCTGTGAGGCTTCATCCCGGTGATATTCCTTCCCTCGAAGAGGACTCTCCCCTTCTGCGGGCGGTAGACGCCGCTTATCACGTTGAAGATGGAGGTTTTTCCGGCGCCGTTGGGGCCGATGATGGCGTGAATTTTCCCCTCCTCGATGTCGATGCTCACGCCGTTTATCGCCTTGACGCCGCCGAATGAAAGGTGAATGTCCTGAAGACTGAGTAGCGCCATACCCCTCCCTCGCACGTGTGGTGTTGCTCAGGTAAATAACAAGGAGCGTGCCATTAAAAAATCGTTATATTTTTCTCCATTGATGAAAGGATAAAAGGATTTTTTTCCCACCAGTCCCCGCTCCGCCTGTTTTACCAGTGAACAACTTCCTGATTCCTCAAGAAATATAGTTTCGCTTACTGTAAGGAGAATTTTTCTCAAGAATTATCCCGGAGCGTGGACGGGACGAGACTTTTGGTGTTTTTGCCAAAAATGAACCGGATTTTTTGGTGTTGATACCAAAAAGTCAGCGGAAGTCGCGGATGGAAAGGTTGTACTTTTTCAGCTTCTCCGAGAAGTTCTTGTTGTCCATTCCCGCCAGCCTGGCGGCTTCCGTCAGTTTTCCTCCCGCCTTTCTCAGGACGTGTTCGAGGTATTTCCGTTCAAATTCCGCCACCACCTTTTCCTTCGCCTCCCTGAATGGCGAATCCAGCGAAACGTCGATGGTATCCTCCCGCCGGGAGGGGGAGACGAAGTCGCCCACGTTGTCGAGGATCGGTCCCCGGCAGGATATCACCGCCCTCTCTATCACGTTTTGAAGCTCCCGGACGTTGCCGGGCCAGTCGTACAGGTGCATGACCTTTATGGAGTCGCGCGATATCTCCCGAATCTCTTTCCCCATTTTCCTGCTGTAATTCTCCAGGAAGAGACGCGCCAGAGGCTCGATATCCTCCCGCCGCTCCCGGAGAGGAGGTATGTGGATGGGATAGACGTTGAGGCGGTAGTAAAGGTCTCTCCGAAACCTCCCCTTCTCCACCTCCTCCTCCAGGTTCTTGTTCGTCGCGGCAATGATGCGGACGTCCACCTCGATTTCCCGCGTCCCGCCGATGCGGATGAACTTCTTCTCCTGAATTGCCCGGAGAAGCTTCGCCTGGGACGGGAGGGGCACCTCTCCCACCTCGTCGAGGAAAAGGGTCCCCCCGTGAGCGAGCTGGATGAGGCCCTTCTTGTCTTTCGTGGCGCCGGTAAACGCGCCCCTCGTGAAACCGAAGAGTTCCGACTCGAAGAGTGTCTCAGGGATTGCGGCGCAGTTCACCTCGACGAAGGGACGGTCCCTCCGCACCCCCCGGTAGTGGATGGTCTTCGCGAGGAGCTGCTTTCCCGTCCCCGTCTCTCCCGTGATGAGCACGGTCGTGTCCAGGTCCTTCAGTTCCTCCACCATGGCGAGGATCCGCTTCATGGCGGGACTCTCGGCAACGAGGAGCGAGCCTCTTAAAAACTGGTCCTGCGAACGCTCTGCCCGGGCCCGCTTTTCTGCCTTCAGGTCGCTGAACTCGATCGCCCTTCCGATGAGGAGGAGAATTTCCTCCGGGTCAAAGGGCTTGAGGATGTAGTCTTCGGCCCCCGCCTTCATGGCAGAAACCGCCGTCTTGATGCTCCCGTAAGCGGTCATGACGATAACGGGGAGGTCGGGATACTCTGCCTTGACCCAGGAGGTGAAGTCGATGCCGGACGCCCCCGGCATCCTCACGTCCGTGAGAACGAGGTCGAACTCGTCTCCCCTCAGTTTTTCCATCGCCTCTTCGGCGGAACACGCCACGTCGACCTCGTATCCCGCCTTCTCGATGGTTTTCGCGAGCGGTTTGACGAATATGACCTCGTCGTCGACGAGGAGGACCTTCTTCATCGGCGCACCTCAGAAAGTGTAAAAAGACTTCGGAACTTTCACACGAACGGACGTCCCCTTCCCCGGGGCGCTTTCAAGATATACCTCTCCGCCGTGGAGTTCAACGATCCTCTTCACGATGGGGAGCCCGAGCCCCACTCCCTGGGCCTTCGTCGTGAAGAAGGGGTGAAAAGCCTTTTCCACCCTCTCCGGGTCCATCCCCTCACCGTTGTCCTCCACAACGAAGACAACGGCTTCGTGCGTCTCCGAGAGGTGGAGAGAAATCTTCCCTTCCCCTTCCTTCACCGAATCGAGAGCGTTCTTTATCAGGTTGACGAAGACCTGCTTCATCCTGATACCGTCAACGCGGGCGTAGACGGGGTGAATACCGTCTGAAAACTCCACCTCGACACGCTTCCCCCGAATCTCGTCCTGGAGCTGGGCTATTGCACCCCGGACTATCTCGGCAACGTTGAAATCGTCAGGCTGGAGCCGGATTTCCCTCGTGTAGTCGAGCAGGTCGTTCACTATCGTCTCCATGGAAGAGACGGCCTCGTCGATGTTCGAGAGGAGGTCGTGAAGGTCGGGGGAAAGACCCTCTTCCCTAATGAGTTTCAGGCACATCCGGATGGAGCCCAGGGGGTTGCGAATCTCGTGGGCGACACCTGCCGCCATCTGGCCCAGCGTCGCGAGCTTCTCGCTCTGGATGAGGCGGGCCTGCATTTTCTTGAACTCTTCCAGGTCCTTGAGGGAAAAGACGAATCCAGACACCTCTCCCCCCTCGCCTATGATGCGGGACGAAGAGAGGAGAACGGGGCACTCAGTCCCGTCCTTCCGCCTCACGCTCACCTCACCCCTCCAGAACCCGTGCCTGGTTGTCGCGTTCCTGATGACGTTCCTCAACTCACCGTACTCCGAGTCACAGATGAGGGACCAGACCTCTTCTCCGACGAACTCTTCCTGCCTCCCCCTGAAGAGGCGCTCCGCCCCCTCGTTCACGTCGGTTATCTTCCCCTGGAGGTCCGTCGAGATGATGCCGTCGTCGATGCTCCGGACGAGGCTCGCGAGAAACCTCTCTTTCGCCCGAATCTCCTCCTCCTGATGGACCACCATCTCCCTCGCGTCGCGGAGGCTCTTCTCCATCTCCATGTAGGAGCGGAGGAGCCCCCGCGCCTCGTCAACGGTGAGCGGGAGAAGGTCCTTCATGACTCCCCGCGTCGCAACGGGACCGATGGCGCCGGTGAGAATCCGCTCGATGCGGCTTTGAATCGTCTGTCCTGCCTTTTCCAGGCTTCCCGACCCGTATCGCGCCCTTATCTCTTTTATTTCCTGAACGAGATGGTCCATCTCCTCCATCTTTTCCTTTCCCGCATATCGCTCGACGATTTCGCTCAAATCCGAAAGGGAAACGAAGTGGTGCGACTCCCTTTTCACTTCCTCAGGAGCGGGACGGGTGACCGCCTCGGGGTCAACGAAATAGGTGGAAATTTCCCTCTCCTCTCCCGACTTTTCCGTGACGAGAGAGACGA
>RFHC01000110.1 GCA_003696505.1 Deltaproteobacteria bacterium | reverse complement strand
TGAGGCGAGAGTTCATCCGACGATGGTGCCCCGGGACCACCTCCTCGCAACAGTGCGGGACGCGTTCAACGCAATATACGTGACGGGAGATTTCTCCGGTCCCGTCCTCCTCTTCGGGAGCGGTGCGGGGATGGACCCGACGGCGAGCGCTGTCGTGGGGGATATCATCGACATCGCAAGAAACCTGAGAATGGGCGTGAAGAGGCGGGTGCCCTTCTCCGGATACGAGAGGGACGGGGGAAAGGTGGAGATAAAGGACATGGATGAGGTCGTGTCCGAGTACTACCTCCGTTTCATCGTCATAGACAAGCCGGGAGTCCTCTCGAAAATCTCGGGCGTTCTCGGGAAAAACGACATCAGCATCTCTTCCGTCATCCAGAAGGGGAGGAAGAAGGAAAAGGACGTCCCCATCGTCATCCTCACCCACGAGGCGAGAGAGAGGGACCTGAAAAACGCTCTCCGGGAAATTGACACCCTCGATGTCGTTCTCGACAAAACGAAGTTCATCCGAATCGAAAACAACCTCTGAGAGGGAGAAACATGCACTGGGAAGGCGTCGTCCGTGCCTATCGGGACTTTCTGCCCCGGGTTTCCGACGAAAATATCGTCACGCTTCTCGAAGGGAATACGCCCCTCATTCCCGCCAGAAACCTTGCTCGTCAGATTAACGAGAAAATCGACATCTACCTGAAGTTCGAAGGGGCAAACCCGACGGGGTCGTTCAAGGACAGGGGCATGACGATGGCCGTTTCTGCGGCGAAAGAGGAAGGGGCGACGGCCGTCATCTGTGCCTCTACGGGAAACACATCGGCATCCGCCGCGGCTTACGCGTCGAAGGCAAACATGAAGGCTTACGTCCTCATACCGGAGGGGAAAATCGCCTTCGGGAAACTTTCTCAGGCAATAATACACGGGGCGAAGGTCATCCAGGTGAAGGGGAACTTCGACGAAGCCCTCGCCATCGTGCGGGAAATTTCCGAAAAGTACCCGATTAAACTCGTCAACTCCATCAACCCCTTCCGGATAGAGGGGCAGAAGACGGCTTCATTCGAGGTGTGCGACGTCCTCGGGGACGCGCCCGATTTCCACGTCCTGCCTGTGGGAAACGCGGGGAACATCACATCCTACTGGAAGGGGTACAAGGAATATAAAGAAGCCGGCCGTTCGTCGAAACTCCCCCGCATGCTCGGTTTTCAGGCGGAGGGGGCGGCGCCTATCGTCCGGGGGCATCCCATAGAGAAACCGGAGACGGTGGCAACGGCAATCCGAATCGGCAATCCCGCATCGTGGAAGGGCGCGGAGGCAGCGCGGGATGAGTCGGGAGGACTCATCGACATGGTGTCGGACAGGGAGATTCTCCAGGCCTATCAGCTCGTCGCGTCTGCGGAAGGAATCTTCTGCGAGCCCGCCTCGGCGGCGGGAATTGCCGGTGTGATAAAATTGAGTAAAAACGGATTTTTCAGGGGAGGAGAAACCGTCGTCATAACCCTGACCGGTCACGGATTGAAAGACCCGGACACGGCCGTTAAGCAGTCCAAGCCTCCCGTCTCCGTCAAACCCGTCCTGGATGAGGTTGCGCGGGTTCTCGGATTTTGAAGAAAGAAAGGGGTCAGATGAAATACGTCATCGTCATCGGCGACGGAATGGCCGACTGGAAAATCGAGGAACTGGGCAAGAAGACTCCCCTTGAAGTTGCGGAAAAACCGGCAGCGGACCGGATGGCCCGGGAGGGCCTGCTGGGGCTCGTGCAGGTCGTCCCGAAGGATATGTATCCGGGGTCCGACGTCTCAAACCTGAGCATCCTCGGATACGACCCTGCCAGGTACTACACGGGCAGGTCCCCGCTTGAGGCGGCATCCATTGGCGTCAACCTGGGTCCGGACGACGTGGCGGTGAGGTGCAACATCGTCACCATAGAGGGGGAGATAGAGAGCGGGTTGATGGTGGACTATTCGGCGGGACACGTGACGACGGAGGAAGCCGCCCGCCTCCTCGAATCCCTGAACGAAGCCATCGGCAATGAGAGAGTTCGATTCTATCCCGGAGTTTCATACAGGAACCTGATGGTCTGGTCGGGGGGTGAGGATGGAGTCCAGACCGTCCCTCCTCACGACATCATGGGCCAGCCCCTGAACGGGAATCTCCCGAAAGGGGAGGGGAGCGAATTCCTCATATCTCTCATGAAAAAGTCCAGGGAGGTTTTCGCGGACCACCCGGTAAACAGGGAGAGGAGGCGTCAGGGGAAGAGGGAAGCATCCTGCGTCTGGCTCTGGGGACAGGGGAAGGCACCCGTCATGCCCTCATTCCGTGAGAGGTTCGGCATGGACGGGTCCGTCATCGCGGCCGTCGACCTCATCAGGGGAATAGGAAAATACCTGGCACTCGAAATCGTCGACGTCCCCGGGGCGACGGGATATGTGGACACGAACTTCGAGGGGAAGGGGAGATACTGCATAGAGCGCCTCCGCGAGAAAGATTTCGTTCTCGTTCACATAGAGGCTCCTGACGAAGCGGGACACAACGGCGATGCCCGCGAGAAAGTGAGAGCAATCGAGAAAATAGACAGGTTCGTCCTCTCGCCTCTCCTCGAACTCATCGACGGTGGCGAGGATATCCGCGTCCTTTTCCTCCCCGACCACCCGACGCCAGTTGAGATAAGGACACACTCGAACGAGCCCGTCCCGTTTCTCATATATCCCTGGGACGGAGATGAGGGGGGAAAGGGAGGGAGATACACCGAGGACGACGCGAAAAGTTCAGGTGTCTTCGTCGAAAAAGGGACGAGCCTGATAGAACTACTCCTGGGGGCAGGGAGTTCGACAAATGCCTGAAGCTCTGGAGATGCCCGGAGGTCTCCTGCTGGCATCGAAGCGGAGAGTCATTTTCGGTGATACCGATGCCATGGGAATCGTTTATTACGGGAACTACTTTCGATACTTCGAAATAGGAAGGGTGGAACTTTTGAGAAAGGCCGGCATAAGGTATCGGGACCTTACGGACCGGGGAATCCACCTCCCCGTCATAGAGTCCTGGTGCCGCTATATCTCCCCTGCCCGATACGACGACGAACTCTCCATCTTCGCGGGGATAGAGGAGGTACGGGGAGCGCGTTTGAAGTTTCGATACCTCATCTCCAGGGACGGCGAGAAACTGGCGGAGGGATATACGGAGCACGCATTCACGAACGCAGAGGGGCGGCCGGTGAAACCCCCTGCCGAGGTGAAGGAGAAACTCCAGGAGATTTCCCGTGGCCAATAGGGACATCGCTCTGGAAAGCGTTTCCGTGACGGAGAAGACGGCTATTGCCGCAGCGAGGATGCTCGGGAGGGGCGACGTCGTCGAGGCTGACCGCGTCGCCGTCGAGGCAATGTGGAGAAGCCTCTCGGAGATGAATTACGCCGGCCGCGTCATCGTGGGAGAGGGGGAAAAGGGAGAGGTGGAATACCTCTACGTGGACGAAAGTATCGGCGGAGCGGATACCCCCATCTTCGACCTCGCCGTCGCTCCCCTCGAGGGAGCCACCATCGTTGCAACGGGCGGGGCGAACGCCATATCCATTCTCGCAATCGGAGAAGAGGGTGCGTTTACCCCCCTTCCGGAAACGTACATGTTTAAAATCGCGGTGGGCCCCGGCGCTGCGGGTGTCATAGACGCGACAAAACCGGTGACGGATAACGTGAGGACCGTGGCGGAAAAGCTGGGCAAGCCCCTCGAAGAACTGACCGTTGTCATCCTCGACCGGCCGAGGCACGAGAAAATCATCTCTGAGTTGAGGGATGTGGGCGTGAGAATCCGCCTCATCACGGACGGCGACGTTGCGGCAGCCGTGGCGACCGCTATCGACGGAACGGGGCTCGACATGCTCGTCGGAACCGGCGGCGCCCCTCAGGGGCTTCTCACAGCGGCCGCCCTCAAGTGCCTGGGCGGGGATTTTCAGGGCATTCTCAAACCCCGAAACAGGAATGACGTAGAAAAGGCGAGGCAGCTCGGGCTGACGAACATAGAAGAGGTTTTCACGATAGAAAAGCTGGTGAAAGGGAAGGTGATGTTCATCGCCACAGGGGTAACCGACGGGGAACTCCTCAAAGGGGTGAGGTTCTCCCGTGACGGAGCCCGGACGACTTCCCTCGTCGTCAACTCCGTGAACGGAACGATGAGGTACGTGGAATCCTTTTATCACATAGAGAGAGAATGAGGGGAGGAAAAAGGTGCCGTACATCAGGATAGACAGCGAGAGGTGCAAAGGATGTGAACTCTGCGTGACCATGTGCCCGAGGCAGTGCATCGAGATAGGGAAGAAGATAAACGGGCAAGGGTACTACTTCGCGAATTTCGTCAAGCCTGACGCGTGCACGGGATGCGCCATCTGCGGCGAGACCTGTCCCGACGTCGCCATCGAGGTCTGGAGGTGAGAGAGGTGGAGGTTAAATTCGTCAAGGGAAACGAGGCGATATGCCTGGGAGCGATCAACGCCGGATGCCGGTACTACTACGGCTATCCCATAACTCCCCAGAACGACATTCCCGAGTTCATGGCTGCGAAACTCCCGGAACTGGGCGGAGTCTTCCTCCAGGCCGAGAGCGAAGTGGCGACCATCAACTTCATGATAGGGACGGCGGCAACGGGGAAAAGGGTCATGACCTCTTCATCAGGCCCGGGAATCTCCCTCATGCAGGAGGGGTTGTCATACATGGCGGGAATGGAGCTTCCCGCCCTCATCGTGAACATTTCCCGCTCGGGCCCCGGCCTCGGGGGAATCAACCCGTCTCAGGGAGACTACTTCCAGGCGACGAGAGGAGGGGGTCACGGCGATTACCGCACTCCCGTCTTCGCTCCCCATTCGGTCCAGGAGATGTACGACCTGACGATGCGCGCTTTCGACGTGGCGGACAAGTACAGGAATCCGGTGATGATTCTCGGCGACGCCATCATCGGTCAGATGAAGGAACCCTTCGTCGAAAAACCGTATGAGCCTCTCTACGAATTTGACCGGTCCTGGGTCATAATCGGGGCAGAGGGGAGGCCGACGCGGCAGGTAACCTCCCTCTACC
>RFHC01000109.1 GCA_003696505.1 Deltaproteobacteria bacterium | reverse complement strand
GGCTTTAAGTTCAACGCGCCGGAATTCCTTCGCCTCGATGGGACCCTTTCCGTCGATGGGATTCCCCAGGGGGTCGATGACCCTTCCCACGAGGGCGTCACCCACGGGGACCTCGACGATTCGCCCCGTCCTCCGGACCAGGTCCCCCTCCTTGATGTGGACGTCCTCGCCGAGAATAGCGGCGCCCACGTTGTCCTCTTCCAGGTTGAGGACCATCCCCATGACGTCGCCGGGGAACTGGAGGAGCTCGCCGGCCATGGCGTTTTCGAGGCCGTAAATCCGGGCGATTCCGTCACCGACGGAAAGCACGATGCCCGTTTCGGCGATGTCGATTTCTTTCTCGAAACCCCGGATCTGCTTCTTTATGATTTCCGTGATTTCCTCTGCTCTGATACCCATAAGCCTCTCTCACCCCTTTTTTAAATTTTCGCTGAGTTTATGGATCTGCGTCTTTACGCTCCCGTCGTAAACGATGGACCCTACACGGATGACGAGCCCCCCGATGATGGAGGGGTCCACCTTCTCCTCGATGACGACCTTCCTCTGCCTTATCTCCTCGAGCACCCTCGCCAGTTCCCCCTTCTGCGCTTCGTCGAGGGGAGCCGGCACCGTCACCTCCACCCTCTCAATTCCCTCGTGCTGTTCCACCAGGAGGGTAAATCCCTTGAGAATCTGCTCGATGAAGACCATCCTGCCTTTTTCCAGGATGAGCGTGAGGAAACGGGTCACGACGTCGGAGTATCCCTTCTTCTCGAGAATCGCGTCGAGAACGGCCCTCTTTTCCCGGGTGTTATACACGGACGTGGTGAGGACCTTCTTCACGTCTTCGTTCTCGCGGAGAAAGGAGCAGAAGTCTTCCAGTTCCTCGAGAATCTTCCTGTAGGTCCCCTCCTCGACTCCGATTTCGAAAAGGGCCCGGGCGTACCTTTTCGCCACTCCTCCGATAATCACTTTCTGACCTCTTTGATTTTTTCGATGCTCTCCTCGATGAACCTCTTCTGGTCCTCATCCGTGATTGAGCGGGTGATGATATCAGAGGCGGTCTTCACGGCAAGCTCTGCCGCTTCCCTCTGAATCGCCTCTTTCGCCTTTTTCAGTTCCTGCTGTGCCGCGAATTCCGTCTGCTCTTTTATCCTCTCTATTTCCTTCCGGGAGAGCTCCTTGATTCTCTCCGCTTCCCTCTCCGCCTCTTCTTCCATCGACCTGTTCAGCTTTTCCACCTCTTCGCCGAGCTTGTTGAGCTTCTCCTCGACCTCCGAGAGCTTCTCCCGCGCCTCTTTATTCGCCTTCTCCGCTTCTTCCATGGCCTTTATCAGGAGCTCTTTTCTCTCCTTCAGGAACTGCGAGAGGGGCTTTCTCAGGAAGTAGACGAGAACGGCGACGAGAATGGTGAAGTTGACAGCCTGCTTGAATATGTCCCACCAGGGGAGTCCGCCTCCGTGTCCCTCGCCGTGGGTCTCGGCAAAGACCGTTCCCGCGGCCAGGAGGAGGAAGAGGATGACAGATACGATTCTCTTCACGCCACGCTCCTTCCGAGAATCTTTTCCGCAATTTCCCGGGCGATGGCTTCCGACTCCTCCCTCAGCTTTGCCACCGCCTCCTCCTTCTCCTTCTCTATCTGCGCTTTCAGGGCCTCGATTCTCTCTTCCGCATCCTTCTGTGCCGCTTGAATGATTTCCCTCTCCGCCCTCGTCACCTCTTCTATCCTCTTCCTCTTCCTCAGGAGAGCTTCCTGCGTGGCGTCCCTGAGTTTCCTCTCGTACTCCTCAGCGAGGGCCTCCGCCCGGGCGAGCATCTCTCTCGCTTCCTCCATGGGCCGGGTCGTCCGGTTCTCTCTCTCCTCAAGCGTCCGGATGATGGGATGGATGAGGAACTTCCCCGTCAGGTACGTGAGGGCGATGACGATCGCCATCTGGAGGAAGACGAGGTTGTTTATCTCCAGAACTTCCAGGATTTTAGAAATCATCTCCAAGGCTACTTTCTCCTTCTATTCGGGAAGTGACGGAGAGAAAGATCAAAACAAAACGGCTAATCGATAACACACCCAAAAAAATATTGTCAAGGGTAAAATTACCCTCGCCCCAAACAAAATCAATTTAAGAAATTAATGATAGCAGGAAGATGAGGGTCATTCAAGAGAGGTTTCGGCGGAGAGGTCCGGTTCCACTTCCACCCTTCCCGACTCCACCTTCCCCGTCTGAACATTCCCCTTGAGCGTCACCCCCTCTTCGACGGAGAGGAGGCCCGCCTGAATGTCCCCGACGACGCGGCAGGGGTTTTTCAGCTCCAGTTTCCCTTCTGCCACAATGTCACCCTCCACCGTTCCCCGGATGACGGCGTCTTTCGTTTTCACCGTCGCCCTCAGGACGCCGGGCTCTCCCACGATGAGGGTGCCGTCACAGGTGAGTTCTCCTTTCACCTCACCGTCTATCCGGACAACCCCACGGAAGTTCAGCTTCCCCTCGAAGGAGGTCCCCTCACCGATGAAGGCGTCTATGTCGAGCTCTGAAAACGACCCGTTTCCTTTCCTGTTCTTAATCATTGATTTCCTCCGTCAGGCTTTTTTCAACCTCTCCAGGAGGGCGTCGAGCTCCTCCTGGGACCCGTAACGAAACTCGAGTTTCCCCCGGGCGAGGGTCCCTTTCAGCGAAACCCTCATTCCAAATCTCTTCTGCAGGTCGCTCAAAAGGGCCTTTACCTCCACGGGCAGTTGCGGTTTCTTCCTCTCTTTTTCTCCCTCAGCTCCTCTCTCAGTAACAGCCCTCGCCAACTCCTCCGCATCCCTCACTGATAGTGATTTATCGACGATTTTCCTGAAAACCTTGAGCATTCCCTCTTCGGTGGGGACGGAGAGAATCGCCTTCGCGTGCCCCATCGAGATGACTCCCTCCTGAAGAGCCTCCTTTATCTCACGGGGGAGGCGGAGGATGCGGAGGTAGTTCGCCACGGTGGACCTCTCTTTGCCCACACGCCGGGCTACCTCCTCCTGAGAAAAACCGAATTCTTCCACGAGGAGGGAATATGCTTCCGCCACCTCGAGAGGGCTCAGGTCCTCCCTCTGTATGTTCTCTATCAGGGCGAGTTCCAGCGCCTCCGTCTCAGATATGTTCTTCACCACGGCGGGGACTTTTTCGAGTCCCGCCTTCTTCGCCGCCCGGAGACGCCTCTCCCCGGCGATGAGTTCGTAACCCACTGCCACCTTCCGGACCACGAGGGGCTGAATGATTCCCTTCTCCCGTATCGACGCTGCCAGCTCCTCCAGAGAAGCGTCGTCGAACCTTTTCCGGGGCTGATTCGGATTCGTCCGGATCTCGTCCACCGGAATGAGGGGAACGGCTGTCTGGGACTGGTCGCCCCTGGGAATGATGGCCTCCAGTCCCCTCCCGAGCGCTTTTCTCTTTAATCCTGTTTTCTTTTTTGCCATTTTTCGAGCAACTCCTCTGCTAACTCCAGATATTTTACGGCCCCTCGCGATGAATATGCGTACATGAGCACGGGGCGGCCGAAACTGGGGGATTCGCTGATTCTCACGTTTCTCGGGATGACCGTATCGAAGACGATGCTCCCCAGGTGTTTCCTCAACTCCTCCTCCACCTGGTGAGAAAGGTTATTCCTCCCGTCGAACATCGTCAGGAGGACGCCCTCCACGTCGAGGGAAGGGTTAAGGGAGGACCGGACCATCTCAATCGTCTCCAGAATGCGCCCGAGGCCCTCCATAGCCAGGTATTCACACTGAAGCGGGACGATGACCGAGTGGGCTGCGGAGAGGGCGTTGATGGTCAAAAGGCCGAGGGAAGGAGGACAGTCGATGAAGACGACGTCCGCGTCGAGGGGAAACTCGTAGAGCCTGGCCCGGAGGCGCGTCTCCCGCCTCTCCAGGTCCACCAGTTCCACCTCGGCACCGGCAAGGTCGGGCCCGGCCGGGACGATGGAGAGGTTGGGAAAAGATGTCTTCACCACCAGGTCTTTCAAAGGACGGT
Source organism: Deltaproteobacteria bacterium (assembly GCA_003696505.1). GTDB lineage: Bacteria > Desulfobacterota > Deferrimicrobia > J040 > J040 > J040. The sequence goes on along the minus strand of RFHC01000109.1, from coordinate 26,329 downwards.
CCCCGATGAGCGAGCGGTACACGTTGTTCTCGCGGGCAACCTCGGGGTCGACTCCCACGTACGAGGTGGCATTTCCCTGGGGGTCCATGTCGACGATGAGGACCTTTTTCTCAAGGATGGCCAGAGAAGCCCCGAGATTCACGGCCGTCGTCGTCTTCCCGACGCCCCCTTTCTGATTTGCCACGGCAATGACCTTCATAGCTCCATCCTGGTCAAAGGACTCGGTTCCCCGCCTTTAAACCGGATTTTTAACACAGGGGCGTATCCGGGTAAAGGGAAAATGTTCCACGTGGAACATCACCCTTCCCTCGCGAAAACCTGGAGGACCCTCCTTCCGAAACCGAAGGGGAGGTCGTACTGGCTGCGGGTTACGAGGCGGAAACCTTCCGCCTTCCCTGGAGTTTTCCCGCTGTAAAGAATGACCCGGCCATCGGGCCTGAGGAGTTTCCTCCCCAGGGAGAGGATTTCGTCGGGAGGTCCCGTTGCTTTGGACGTCAGGGCTGTGGGCACCTCCGGCAGGTCCTGGACCCCCTCCACCCTCCTGTCCACGATGATGACCCTCTCAAGCCCCAGGACGTGCCTCATCCTCTTGAGGAATGCCACCTTCTTCGTCCTCACCTCGGCGAGCAGGACGGGTATTTCAGGCCGGAAGAGGGCGAGGACGAGGCCCGGGAATCCCGGTCCCGTTCCCAGGTCGAGGAGGACGTCGTCCTCCTGGAGGAAGGGCAGGCCCGCTGCCGAGTCGAAGAAGAGCTTCGCCGCCACCTCTTCGTCCCGGGACAGCGCGGTGAGGCTCACCCTCCTGTTCCACCGGAGAAGTTCCGAGTGGTAGCGGGCCAGTTTCGAGACGAGGTCATCGCTTATATTTTCCAGGAAAGAGGAGAAGGCTTCCCTGTAGAGTTCCTCCAGGGTCATGAAACCCTCTCCCTGACGCCGCGCTTTTTCAACGCGACAATCAGGAGAGTAACGGCGGCCGGGGTGACTCCCTGAATTCTCAAGGCCTGACCGACCGAGGCAGGGCGGACTCTCTCAAGCTTCTCTCTCACCTCGCGGGAAAGCCCGGGGAGGGAGGAAAAGTCAAAACCTTCCGGAATCTTCAGCGACTCCATCCTCCGAAACCTTTCCACTTCCTCTTCCTGCCTCCTGATGTACCCCTCGTACTTCACCTGTATCTCCACCTGCTTCAGAACGTTCTCGTCAAACCCAGCCACGGCAGGTACGGATTCCGCCACCATCGCGATGGAGACCTCGGGCCTCTTCAGGACCGTGTAAAGGTCTGTCCCCCTCCGGACAGGGGGGTAACCCAGCGCAACGAGTGCCTCCGAGAGGGGTGAATCTTCGCCGATCCTCTCCCCCCTGAGGAAGGCGAGGAGGGCATTTATATCCCTCTTTTTCTTCTGAAATTTCCGATACCTCTCTTCAGAAATCAGCCCGACCCGGTAACCCAGATCCGTCAACCGGAGGTCGGCGTTGTCCTCCCGGAGGAGGAGTCGGTATTCCGCCCGGGACGTGAACATCCTGTAGGGTTCCGTCACTCCCTTCGTCACCAGGTCGTCGATGAGGACGCCGATGTACCCCTGAGACCGGTCGATGACAATCTGTTCCCTTCCCATCGCCCTCAGGGCGGCGTTGATTCCCGCGACGATACCCTGAGCCGCCGCTTCCTCGTATCCGGACGTCCCGTTTATCTGCCCCGCGTGGTAGAGATTTTCCACGAGCTTCGTTTCCAGGGTGTGCTTTACCTGAATCGGGTCGACGAAGTCGTACTCTATGGCGTACCCCGGACGCATTATCTGCACCTTCTCCAGCCCCGGTATCGTGCGGAGCATCTCCACCTGAATGTCGTAGGGGAGGCTCGTGGATGCGCCGTTGGGGTAATACTCCGCCGTCCTCAAGCCCTCCGGCTCGAGGAATATCTGGTGCCTCTCCTTGTCGGCAAAGCGCACCACCTTGTCCTCGATGGAGGGGCAGTATCGGGGGCCTATTCCCTTTATCACCCCCGTATAGAGGGGGGAACGGTCGAGACCCTTCCGGATGACCTCGTGGGTTTTCCTGTTCGTGTACGTGATATAGCAGGGGACCTGGGGTCTATCGATTTTCTCCGTCTCGAAAGAGAAGGGAACGGGGTCCGGGTCCCCCCACTGGGGCGTGCAGCGGGAAAAGTCGATGGTTTTCCCGTCGAGCCTCGGTGTCGTCCCCGTCTTCAGCCGTCCCACTTCGAAACCGAGGTTCCGGAGGCTGTCGGAGAGCTTCTCGGCGGGGAAATCTCCCGCCCTCCCGGCCGGATAGTTGACGAGGCCGATGTGGACGAGCCCCTTCAGAAACGTCCCCGTGGCCAAGACGACGGTCTTCCCCACGTAGCGGACGCCGATGTTCGTTTCCACACCCACCACCTTTCCCCCCGAAACGACGAGGGAATCGACGATGGCCTGCTTCACGTCAAGATTGGGGGTAGATTCGATGACCTTCTTCATCCTCAGTCGGTAGAGCTGCTTGTCTGCCTGCGCGCGGGAGGAGCGGACGGCCGGGCCCTTCGACGTGTTGAGCTGCCGGAACTGGATTCCCGTCCTGTCGATATTCTTTCCCATCTCCCCGCCCAGGGCATCTATCTCCTTCACCAGGTGACCTTTGGCCAGACCCCCTATGGCAGGGTTGCACGACATGAGCCCGATGGCGTCGAGATTTATCGTCAGGAGGAGAACGGAAACTCCCATCCGGGCACCGGCGAGAGCCGCCTCACACCCCGCGTGGCCTCCTCCCACGACGATGACGTCATATTCCTTCGGGTATGTGTAGGAGATTCCCATGCTCAACCTCTCTCGACCGCTCAGAAAAACTATACCACACCACCGGAGGAGAACTGTTCCACGTGGAACATCACTTCCCGATGCAGAAGGTGGAAAAGATTCTCTCCAGCACGTCTTCCGTCGTGACCCGTCCCACGATTTCCCCCAGAGCCTCTGCCGCTTCTCTCACGTCGAGCGACACGAATTCAGGGGACCTCCCCTCCTGAAGCCCCTCTATCGCCCGGTGTAGAGCTTCCCTCCCCTTCTCGAGGAGTTCCTTCTGCCTCATGTTCCCCACGAGGACATCCCCCCTCACCCCTTTCTCGTCTCCCACGAGGGCGGCGGACACCGCCTCTTCCAGCCTCTCCATTCCTTCGCCCGTGCGCGCTGAGACGAAGACCTTTCCCCTTTCGTCCCCGATGGGGAGAGAGGTGAGGTCCGCTACACGGGGAAGGTCGGTCTTATTGACGACGACGATGTGCTCTTTTCCCCTCACTTTCTCGTAGGCGTACCTGTCGTCGTCCGTTATCTCCTGACTCCCGTCGACGACGAAGAGAATCAGGTCCGCCGACTCTATCTCCCTTGACGACCGGAGGATTCCCTCCTTCTCCACGGCGTCTCCCCATTCCCTCCGTATCCCCGCCGTGTCGATGACCCGAATGGGGACACCTCTGAGGGTCAGCGTCTCCGAGATGAAATCTCTCGTCGTTCCCGGTGTTTTTGAAACAATGGCCCTTTCCTCCTTCAGGAGGGCGTTTAAAAGGGACGACTTCCCGACGTTCGGCCTTCCGCAAATGGTGACGCGGGCTCCTTCCGTGAGGATTCGACCCGCCCGGGCAGTGGCGAGGAGCTTCTCTATTTTCTCGCAGGCATCCCTCAGTCCTTCCGCCACCTGTCCATCCTCGTAAATTTCGAGCTCCTCTTCGGGAAAGTCGACGGCAGACTCCAGGTGGACGAGCGCCTCCAGGATGATTTCCCGAATCGCCTCCGTCTCCTCCCTGAGCCCCCCGTCGAGGCGCCTCATCGCCGCCTGGAGGGAAAGGTCCGAAGAGGCCTCTACCAGTTCGGCCACCGCCTCCGCCTGTGAGAGGTCGAGCTTCCCGTTGAGGAAGGCCCGCCGGGTAAATTCCCCCGGCTGCGCCATCCTCGCCCCCTCCTCCAGGGCGGCCTCGCAAATTTTCTTTAAAATCAAGGGATTTCCGTGGGCAGAAATTTCAACCACGTCTTCGCCCGTGTAACTGGCGGGACCCCGGAAAAAACAGACGAGGCACCGGTCTATCGTCTCCCCCGTGGAAGGAGCCTTCACGCTCCTCAGGACGACCCTCCTCTCCGGGGGGACCGGTCTTCCCGTGAGTGCCCGGAGGATGCGTGCCGAGTCGGGCCCGGAAATCCGGACCACCCCCACGCCCCCCCTTCCCGGGGGAGTGGCTGGCGCGACGATTGTGTCCCTGTTTTCCCTTAGAAAGTCCCTAACCCCATGGAATCATGCCTGGCTCGGCATCTTCACTTTCTTGGCAGCCTTCTGGATGAAATACTGCTGACCGATGGAAATGATGTTGTTCACCAGCCAGTAGAGGACGAGACCGCTGGGGAATCCCCAGAACATGACCGTGAAGATGAGAGGGAGAAAATCCATCAATTTCTTCTGCGTCGGGTCCATTCCCCCCGAGGGGCTCATCTTCTGCTGGAGGAACATGGATATGCCCATGAGGAGGGGCAGGAGTCTGAAAGGAATGACGAAACCGAAGACGTTGAAATCTATGAGATGTTCCGGCGCAGAGAGGTCGTTTATCCAGAGCATGAACGGGGCGTGCCTGAGCTCGATGGCAACGAGGAGGGCCTTGTAGAGGGCGAAGAAGACAGGAATCTGCAGGATGAGGGGCATGCACCCCGAGAGAGGATTGATCTTGTATGTCTTATAGAGGTTCATAACCTCCTGATTCAGCCTGTTTTTATCATCTTTATATTTTTCTTGCAATTTTTTGATTATCGGCTGGAGGTCCTGCATCTTCTTCATGGAGATGTAGCTCTTGTGGGTCATCGGATAGAAGAGAATCTTTATGAGAATCGTCAGGAGGATGATGTCTATCCCGTAATTCCCCGTCACCTTGTTCGAATATTTGAGAAGGACCACGAGGGGTTTCGCAATCCACCCGAAAAACCCGTAATCGAGGACGGCGGTGAAACCGTCGCCCGCCATCTTCAGCGCACCCGACTCCTTCGGTCCCAGATAGCAGGTCGTCTTCAGGGTGTAACTCTCTCCCGGCTTGAGTATTTTCCTGTCTGTGAGGAAGACGAGCCTGAGACCGTCGTCTCCCACGGGGGCGACCTTCTCCACCCGGGCCGGTTCGCCGGGGATGCACCCGAGGGTGAAGTACTTGCTATCGAGGGCAATCCAGTTGACGAAGGTCTTCGGGCCCTTGCCCTTGAAGAGTTTATCCGGGGAGAACCTCTTCACGTCGTTCCCCAGTTTCGCCACGAGCCCTTTGAAGGAATACTTGTCTCCCGCCAGGGGCCCGATGTAGACCTGGGAGAGTTCGAGCCCGGGGACGAGGTCGATGTCGTAGAGCGACCTGTTCCTGTAAACTGTCGATATTTCAACGACATATGAGTTGCCGTGGAAGGTGTAGAGCCTCTCTATCTCGAACCCCTCCTTCGTCTTCCAGGAAAGGGAAAGGGTCTTTACCTCCCCCTCCTCCAGCCTCACTTCCGTGGCGCTGGGAGTGAAAATAATGTTTAGGGGAATGGGAGGCTGCACGTCGCCCGTGTAAATCTCGTACGGGTAGGGGGGTGATTCCCCCTGACCGATGACGTTGACGGGGCTCGCCCCCTTTCCCGGCCTGTCCGGGTACTTCTTGAGGTCGAACCGGGTGAAACCTCCGCCGGCCGTGGTGAGTGTTGCCCGGTATTCCGGCGTCTCCACGACGATGGTCTGCGCCTCCGCTTCGCCCTCCGGGTTGAGGGCGCTTTTCCGGATGAGACCCTTCTTCGTCTCCCGGGGTTTCTCCTCTACCTTCCCTTCCTGAGGGGTCTTCACCTCCTCGACCTTCTTCTCTCCTCCCGGCATCGACTTCTGGACCTTTTCCAGATACATCTGGAAGCCGATAAGCACGAGGAGCGACAGGACCATCGCGAGTACCGTTCTCTTCACCATATCCGCACCCTCTTCACCTTCTTCGGGAAATCGACCCCTCCGGGGAAGAAGGGGTTGCACCGGAGGAGACGGAGCACCCCCTGGGCGAATCCGACCACCGGTCCGTTCTCTTTCACTGCGAGCTTCATGTACTCAGAGCAGGAGGGGTAATACCGGCAGGCTGGAGGGAGGAAGGGAGAAATCACCCGCTGATAGAGGGTAACGGGCACGAGCACCAGGTACGACAGAAAGCGCGAGGCTCTCCTCATGCAACCCTCCACGGTCTGAGCCCTTCCAAGAGCTCTCTCTCCACGTCTTCCATCTTTTCCAGACCCTCTGTCCTCCTCACGATGACCACCAGGTCCAGTCCCTCCTGCAGCTTTTCCTTATTGAGCCGAAAGGCTTCCTTAAGGAGCCTCTTCATTCTGTTTCTCACCACCGCCTTCCCGATTTTCCTCCCCACGGAAATCCCGACCCGTCTCGTAGGGTCTTCCTTTTTCAGGACGAATAAGACGAAGTGGGGAGTTGCGACCCTTTCCCCTCGGCGGATGACGAGCTGGAATTCACGGGGGTGGCGGAGCCTCTCTTTCTTCGACAATCCGAATCGGCGGGGCATGCCCCCTCATCTCTTCCCGCCGGCGACCACTGCCAGTCTCTTCCTCCCTTTTGCACGCCTCCTCTTGAGAACCTGCCGACCGGCCTTCGTGGACATCCTCTTCCGGAAACCGTGCGTCCTCAATCTCCTGAGATTGTGGGGCTGGTATGTGCGCTTCATCTCCGACTCCTTTCCAGGCAGTTCTCGAGTAAGTTATATAGTTTATGACCCCCCTCTGTCAAAAGTCAACAGGAAAAGGTCCGGACCCGGCCGTCCCTCCCCAACACTTTGTCCTTGAAAAGGCAGCGACCCTCTGTTAAACTTCCCTCACCCGGCCAGGGAGGACAGTTAAGTCCCATCATATAAGGTTCAGCAGTTACCCATCTCGGGAGGAGAAAAAACTCGGGGATGAAAACTTGAAAAGGCGTGGTTTCTCCTTTTTTTCCCTAGGAAAAACAAAGAGTTATCGACTTATCCACACCTGTGGATAAGCCTGTGTGTAAATTTTCGTTTTTCTCGAACGTAAAGGCGCACCATCCGGTCGGTTTTGCTGACGAAGGAAGCGGAAAGAGATGAGCGACGGGCTGTGGAAAAATATCCTGAAAGAGCTTGAATCGAGGCTCTCCGAGCAGGTCGTGGAGACCTGGTTCCGGCCTCTGAAGTACCTCGCCTTCGAGAACAACCAGCTCCTCATGGAGGCCCCCCACCGGTTTTTCCGGGACTGGATCGAAGAGAACTACCTGGATACCCTCACCGAAGCTGCGAGGGAGGTGCTCGGGGATAAAGCCTCCGTGAGGCTCCTCGCCAACAGCGACGAATCCTTCGCGGATGAAGTGATTACAGCTCCCCCGATAAACGGCGACGCGCCTCCCCCCGTCCCCAGGACGATGGGGACTCCCTTAAACCCCCTGTACACTTTCGAGAACTTCGTCGTCGGCCAGGGGAACCAGTTCGCCTTCGCCGCATCCGAAGCTGTGGCGAACAATCCGGCCAGGGACTACAATCCCCTCTTCATCTACGGGGGAGTGGGACTCGGGAAGACACACCTCCTCAACGCCATCGGTAACAGGATTCTCGTTAACAGGCCCGATGCCTGCATTTGTTACATGACTTCTGAAAAATTTACAAATGAAATGATAAACTCCATCCGCTACCGGAAAATCGAGGAGTTCAGGGAGCGTTTCCGCACGGTGGATGTCCTCCTCATCGACGACATCCAGTTCATCGCCGGGAAAGAGCGGACCATGGAGGAGTTCTTCCACACCTTCAACGAACTCTACAACTCCCACCGGCAAATCGTCGTCACCTCCGACAAGCTCCCCAAGGAAATTCCCGACCTGGAAGAGAGGCTCCGTTCCCGTTTCGAGTGGGGTCTCATCGCCGACATTCAGCCTCCAGACATGGAAACGAAGGTGGCAATCCTGAGGAAAAAAGCGGAGCTCCTCAAGATAAACCTCCCCGACGACGTGGCTTTTTACCTCGCCTCCCAGGTGAAGTCGAACATCCGCGAACTTGAGGGTTCCTTAAAGAGGCTCAGGGCCTACTCCTCCCTGGGGAACAGGGAAATCTCTCTCGAGCTCGCCCGGGAAGTCCTCGCGGAGTTCGTCGACAAGGGGAAGAAAATCGTATCACCGGACCTCGTCATCAAGACCGTGGCAAACCACTACCAGGTGAAGCTCTCCGACATCCGGTCAGCGAAAAAGCACAAGGTCTATTCTTTCCCCAGACAGGTGGCCATGTACCTCCTCCGTCAGTACACCGAGCTCTCTCTTCCCGAAATCGGGCAGAAGCTCGGCGGGAGAGACCACACCACCGTGCTCCATGGGATAAGAAAGATAGAGAGCCGGCTGAAGGAAGACCACCGCTTTCGGGCGGAACTCGAAAAAATCAGAGCGACAATTGAGGGATAGTTCTGTGGATATCCCTGTGCCTTTCTCTCAAATTCTGTGGATAGAAAAACGAGCGCTTCACTTATCCACAGAAAAACTTCTTTTCCACAAAATACTCAACAGCGCGGCGTCACAATTTTCCGCCACTTTTCGCGGGTCTCTCCTTCATTCACACAAACTCACACCGCTTATATACTATGGAGGGAAAAAAATTAAATCTCGTCATAACAGGGGGCTGTGAAAAATGGAATTCCTCACGAAGAAGAACGAACTCACCGACTTCCTCGGTAAGCTCTCCGGTGTAGCCGAAAAACGCCACACCCTTCCCGTCCTCTCCCACTGTCTCATAGAGGCAGGAGACGGAAAAATCCGCGGCACGGCCACCGACCTGGATATTATCGTTCGTTGCTCCTGCCCCGCAGACGTTACTGTTCCCGGATCGTACCTCATTCCCACGAAGAAATTTCTCGACGTGGTCAAAGTCCTCCCCACCGACACCGTGAAGGTTTCCCTCCTCGAAAACGGCTACGTCCAGGTGCTCTCCGGGAAGAGCAGGTTCAAAATTGCGGGACTCCCCCCGAAGGAATTTCCCGACCTTCCGGAGAAGGAGGAAGGCGAATCCTTCTCCGTCAACGGCTTTGACCTGAAGGTCATGTTCGAGAGGGTTTTCAGTTTCGCCTCTTCCGAGGAATCGAGGAGCGACATCGCCGGCGTCTTCCTGGAAAACACGGGAGACGACACGCTGAGACTCGTTGCCACCGACGGTCACCGCCTGGCCTACGTCGAGCAGAAGGTCCCGTCGCTCCCGAAGAGGCTGGAAAACGGCGTCATCGTCCCGAGGAAGGGCGTTACGGAGCTTTCCCGCCTCCTCGACGAGCTCTCCGGAGAGGTAACGGTCACGGTGAGCGAATCGTTCATAGCCGGCGGGACCGAGGAATACGAGGTGACGGCACGACTCGTGGGAGGGGAATTCCCTGCGTACCGGGAGGTCATCCCCTCCTCTCCTTCGAGGAAGGTCTCCATGGACAGGGAGAGGTTTGCCGACGCGCTCCGGAGGGTTTCCGTTATCTCAACGGACAGGCTCAAGTCGGTGATTCTCGAGGTCAACCCGCAGGAAACCCAGATACAGTCGATGAGTCAAGACGTGGGGGAAGCCGTCGACTACGTCGACTCCACCCTCGAGGGTGAGGAATTCAGGATCGGATTCAATTCCCGTTACCTCCTCGACGTCACGAACTCGTGCGGCGGGGAGAGCGTCGTGATGGAAGTGACCGACGAGCTCTCGCCGGTCCTCTTCCGCTCCGGAGAGAGGGACGATTTCCTCGCCGTCGTCATGCCGATACGAACGACGGCGTGACGAGATGCTCCTTGAGCAGGTTACCCTCAGGAATTTCCGGAACATCAGGGAGTGTTCCCTCTCTCTCCCGCCGGGGTTGAGCGTTTTCTGGGGTGAGAACGGTCAGGGAAAGACGAATTTCCTCGAGTCCATATACTTCCTCTCTTACGGACGACCCCTGAGGGGGGAATCCCTTTCCCGCCTCATCCGCTGGGAAAGCTCCTCCCTCTCCGCTTCTACCCGCGTCAGGAAGGGCGAGGTGTCTCTTCCCCTCACGATAACGATGAAGAAGGGGGAAAAACCGGAGATTCGCCACGGAGAGAGGAGGGTCAACTCGCTCAGGGAGCACATCGGGACGCTGGTGTCCGTGGCTTTCCAAGGAGAGGATGGAAAACTCCTCTTCGGACCTCCGCCAGGGAGGAGGAAGCTCCTGGACCAGACGTGTTACCTCCTCAAACCCTCCTACGGGGAAGAACTCCTCGATTTTCTGAGGGCGCTCAGGCAGAGGAACGGCCTCCTCAAGCTTGTGAGGGATGGGGAGGCGGGAACCGGGGTCCTCTCCTCCTTCGACCAGGTTTTCCTCGAGAGGGCGGAGAGGGTGTCCCGGGTCAGGAGAGAGGTCTTTGGAAAACTCAGGAGGGCTTTCGAAGAGGTGATGGAGGAAGTGGGCGGGGGAGTGAGGGCGACCCTGAAAGAGAAGTTCGGGTTCAGTCCGGAGTCCTTCCGGGGAGCGCTCGATGAAGACATCCGGACGGGGACGACCACTGTGGGGCCTCACAGGGACGACTTTTCCGTTTTTTACGGGGAGAGAGACGGACGACATTACGCGTCTACCGGTCAGAAGAGGGTCCTTATTATCGCTTTTCGCCTCGCCCAGGCGCTCCTCGTGGAGGAGGAGAAGAAGGAAAACCCCATCCTCCTTCTGGACGACCTGACGTCGGAGGTGGACGCTTCCGGGAGGGAGAGAGTCCTCGAATTCGTCTGCCGGAGGGGAAATCAGGCGCTCGTCACGACGACGGACCGGAAACTCATTCCGGAGAGAGCGGTAACCGGCGGGGTCTTCCAGGTATGCGGGGGTCAGATTCTGTAGTATAATTATTTAGTTTAAAGTGAAGGAGGTAGTCAGGGGTATGGAGAAGCCGGAAAAGGGTGGGGTTTTGCCCGGAAGTTCCTCCAGAGACGAGTACACCGCAGAGAAGATAAAGGTCCTGAAAGGGCTGGAGGCCGTCCGAAAAAGGCCGGCCATGTACATCGGGAGCACCGATTCCTACGGCCTCCACCACCTCGTCTACGAAGTCGTCGACAACAGCGTCGACGAGGCGGTGGCCGGTTTCTGCACGAAAATCGACGTGACCATCCATCCAGATGAATCGGTTACTGTGGACGACAACGGCAGGGGGATTCCCGTTGAACTTCACAGCGAGGAGAAGATTCCCGCAGCCACCCTCGTCCTGACGACTCTCCACGCGGGTGGAAAGTTCGACCGGTCCACGTACAAGGTTTCTGGCGGACTCCACGGAGTCGGCGTTTCCGTCGTCAACGCTCTCTCCGAGTGGCTCCTCCTCGAGGTGAGGAGAGACGGTCAGGTTTACCGCCAGAGGTTCGAGCGGGGCACCCCCACGACAGACCTGGAAGTGGTGGGAAAGACCCGCAGGAGAGGGACGAAAATAACATTCAAGCCGGACCCGGAAATATTCCAGGAAACCTCCTTTTCTTACGACACCATCGCCAGCAGGCTCAGGGAACTCTCGTTCCTCAACGCCGGCCTGAAAATCACGATAACGGATGAGAGAACGGGAAAATCTGACGAATTCTGCTACAAAGGCGGGATAGTGGCCTTCGTTTCCCACCTGAACAGGAACAGGAACACCCTCTTCTCCAGGCCCATCTACATCTCCGGTGAGAGGGAGGGGGTTCACATCGAGGTGGCGCTCCAGTACAACGACTCGTACCAGGAGACGGTTCTCTCCTTCGCGAACAACATTCACACCGTTGAGGGGGGGACACACCTCATCGGCTTCAGGAGCGCCCTCACGAGGGCGATAAACAACTACGCCAACTCCCGGAATCTCCTCAAAAACGTGAAGGTGAACCTCCAGGGAGACGACGTGAGAGAGGGACTCACGGCTGTGGTGAGCGTGAAGGTCCCCGAGCCGCAGTACGAAGGACAGACGAAGACGAAACTCGGAAACAGCGAGGTGAAGGGGCTCGTCGACTCCATCGTCTACGAAGGCCTCTCCACGTACTTCGAAGAAAACCCGTCGGTGGCTAAGAAAATCGTGGAGAAGGGGATAGAGGCGGCGAGGGCCCGGGAGGCCGCGAGAAAGGCGAAGGAACTGACCCGGCGGAAAGGGGCGCTTGACGCGTCCACCCTCCCCGGAAAACTTGCGGATTGTCAGGAAAAGGACCCGGCAGTGTGCGAACTCTTCATCGTGGAGGGAGATTCGGCAGGGGGCTCGGCAAAGCAGGCGAGGGACCGGAGATTTCAGGCGATTCTCCCCATCCGGGGAAAGATTCTCAACGTGGAAAAGGCCCGATTCGACAAGATGCTCTCATCCCAGGAGATAAAGACGATTATCACGGCCCTCGGCACGGGTATCGGGAAGAACGACTTCGACATCTCCCGACTCCGCTACGGAAAGATAATCCTCATGACCGATGCCGACGTCGACGGCGCCCACATCCGCACGCTCCTCCTCACTTTCTTCTTCCGCCACATGAAGGAGGTCGTCGAGAGGGGACACCTCTACATCGCCCAGCCTCCTCTCTACGGGGTGAAGAAGGGGAACAGCATCCGGTACCTCCAGGACGACAGGGAACTGGAGGAATTCCTCATCGAGCAGGGAAAGGACGGAGTGAAAATCGTTCGCGATGACGGGACTCAGATTACGGGTGCCCGCCTTGCGTCCTTCGCCCGAAAGGTGAGCCGCTTCCGCTTCCTTCTGAAGAGAAAAGAGAGGCGGGGATACGACCCGGAGCTGGTCAAACTCCTTGCCCTTGACGGGAAGATGGACGCCTCTTCCCTGGAGGATGAGGATTTCCTCCGGGCATATATGGGGGAACTTGCCGGGCGCATGAAAGAGATGAGGAAGGAACTGACCCTCATCGACTGGGAGGTGGACGAGGAGGAGGGCAACGGGAGTTATTTCGCCATCGTCCGCACTGTGGAGAGGGGAGTGGAGCGGGTGAGCAGGCTCGACGTCCGCTTCGCCGACTCCAGCGACTTCAAGGAGATGAAGTCCATCGCCCTGACTCTCCGCAACACGGCTCCCCTTCCGATGAAGGTGGTGAACAACGGCGACGAGACGGAAGTGGTGGATTACGAGCACTTCCTCGAGTCGCTCTTCGCCCAGGGGAGGAAGGGCCTTTACATTCAGCGCTACAAGGGTCTCGGGGAGATGAACCCGGAACAGCTCTGGCAGACGACGATGAATCCGGAGACGAGAGTTCTCAAGAGAGTCACGGTGGAGGACGCAATCGTGGCGGACGAGATATTCACCATCCTGATGGGGGACAGGGTGGAACCTCGCAGGGAGTTCATCGAGAAGAACGCCCTCGACGTGTCGAACCTCGACGTCTGAGGGGCAGGGAAATCACAGAAGTGAGAGGGAGGAATAACCGGTGACGGAAGCGACCAGGAACGTCGTCCCCATCAGCATAGAAGACGAGATGAAAACGGCCTATCTCGACTACGCCATGTCGGTCATCATCGGCAGGGCGCTCCCCGACGTGCGCGACGGGCTCAAGCCCGTCCACCGCAGGATCCTCTACGCCATGCGGGAGATGGGGAACGAGTGGAACAAGCCCTTCAAAAAGTCGGCGCGCATCGTGGGAGACGTCATAGGAAAGTATCACCCCCACGGGGACGCCGCCGTCTACGACGCCCTCGCCCGGATGGTGCAGGACTTTTCCCTCCGGTATCCCCTCGTCGACGGGCAGGGAAATTTCGGGTCCGTCGACGGAGACGCGCCGGCGGCCATGAGGTACACCGAGGTCCGTCTCGCCCGCATCGCCGGGGAAGTGCTCCGGGATATCGAGAAGGACACCGTCGACATGGTCCCCAATTACGACGGGTCCCTGATGGAGCCCGTCGTCCTCCCCACGAGAATTCCCAACCTCCTCGTCAACGGGGCCCAGGGAATCGCCGTCGGGATGGCGACGAGCATCCCGCCCCACAACCTCAGCGAGGTGGTGGACGCCCTCGTGGCTCTCATCGACAATCCTTCCCTCTCCGTGGAGGAGCTCATGGAGAAGCTCCCGGCTCCCGACTTTCCCACGGGGGGCATCATTTACGGAACTGAGGGGGTGAAGAAAGCCTACCTCACCGGCCGCGGGTCCGTGACGGTGAGGGCGAGGGCCTTCGTGGAACAGCAGAAGAGGGGCGACAAAAAGGCGATCGTCATTACCGAGATTCCCTATCAGGTCAACAAGGCGAGGCTCATAGAGAGGATAGCGGAGCTCGTGCAGAACAGGACCCTCGACGAGGTTTCCGATATCAGGGACGAATCGGACAGGGAGGGAACGCGGGTCGTCGTGGAGCTCAAGAGGGACGCTCACCCGGAGGTCGTCCTGAACAAGCTCTACATGAACACACAGATGCAGGTGAGCATGGGAATCCAGCTCCTGGCGATTATCAACAACCAGCCCCGCACCTTCACCCTCCGGGGGCTCCTGGAGGAGTTTCTCCAGTTCCGGCGGGAGGTCGTCACCAGGCGCACCGTCTTCGACCTGGAGAAGGCGAAGGCGCGGGCGCACATCGTGGAGGGACTTCTCCGGGCGCTCTCTCACCTGGATGAAATCATCGAACTCATAAAGTCCTCGAGGGACCCGAAGGAAGCGAAGGAGAGGCTCGTTTCCACCTTTTCCTTCTCGGAAAAGCAGGCGCAGGCGATTCTGGAAATGCGCCTCCAGAGGCTCACCGGACTGGAGAGGGAGAAACTGAACGAGGAATACGAAAGGCTGAAGGCGGAGATAAGGGAGTTCGAGGAGATTCTCTCCAGCGAGGCGAAGCTCATGAGCGTCATACGGAAGGAACTCCTGGAGATAAAGGAGGAGTTTGGAGACGAGAGGCGCTCTCCCATCATCGAAGAGGCGGAAGAGGTGAGCATCGAGGACCTCATCCAGGACGAGGAGATGGTGGTCACCATCTCCCACCAGGGATACATAAAGAGAAACCCCATCAGCCTCTACCGCGCCCAGAGACGGGGAGGGAAGGGGAAAATCGGAATGGTTACCCGGCAGGAGGACTTCGTCTCCGACCTCTTCATCGCCTCGATGCACTCCTACATCCTCTTCTTCACCGACCGGGGAAGGGTCTTCTGGCTGAAGGTCCACGAGATACCGGAGGCATCCCGCTCCGCCCGGGGGAGAGCGCTGGTCAACCTCCTCCCCCTTGAAGGAGGGGAGACTGTGGCCACGGTCCTCCCTGTCAAAGAGTTCGTGCCGGGGCAGTTCGTCATCTTCGCCACGAAGAAGGGAATCGTGAAGAAGACAGACCTGATGGAATTTTCCCGGCCGAGGAAGTCGGGCATCATCGCGCTCCTCCTCCGGGACGACGACCGCCTCATCGAGGCGGTAATCACCTCCGGGCAGGACGACCTCATCCTCACGACGAAGAAGGGGCTCTCCATCCGCTTCAGCGAGAACGACGTGAGACCGATGGGTCGGGCTGCGGCGGGGGTGAAGGGTATCGAACTCTCCCCGGGAGACGAGGTGGTGAGCATGGGCATCGTCAGGCCGGGAGGGACGATTCTCACCGTCACGTCTCACGGCTACGGGAAGAGGACGCGGGAGGATGAGTATCGTCGGCAGTCCCGGGGAGGGAAGGGAATCATCACCCTCCGCGTCACGGAAAAGACGGGAGACGTGGTGGAGTCGCTTTTTGTCAGCGACGATGACGACGTCATGCTCGTTTCAGACAGGGGTAAAATAATCCGAATAAAAGTAAAAGAGATACGCGTCGCCGGGCGGGCGACTCAGGGCGTCCGTCTCATGGTGCTCGACGGGGATGAGAAGATTCAATCGGTGGCGCGCCTCATGGAGGATTAATGAGACGGATTCTCGTCCTCTCCACTCTCGTCATCCTCGCCTTCTTCTTCCTCCAGAAGATGGAGGCACCGTCGGAGAGGCTCTATTTCGAGGCGATGGACCTCTCCTCTCTCGGGTCCTGGGAGGAGGCGGAAGCCCGTTTTCAGAGAGTGGTGGAGCAGTATCCCCACTCCCGCCTCGCGCCGAGGGCACTCCTCCGGCTCGGGGACATCTACGGCTTTCAGGAGAAGGACTTTTCCCGCGCCCTGGAGACCTACGACCGGCTCGTTGAGTCGTATCCCCAGTCAGACATCGTCCCCGTTGCCCTCCTGAGAAAGGCTGAAATCCTGCGGGAGAGGATGGTGGACCCGGTGGGGAGCATGGAGGTGCTCACCAGGATACTCCAGCACTATCCCGGGTTTCCCGAGACGGAGAGGGTTCTCATCCTCATGGCGAGAAACCTGGAGGAGGTCCAGCAGTTTACCCGGGAAAAGGCGTATCTCAAGAGGCTCCTCCTCGAATTCCCCGGGTCCCCCTACGCCGAGGAAGCCTCTTACCGGTACGCCATGGCGTGCCTGGGCGAAGGCTCCATCGACGAGGCGCTTCTCTCCTTTAAAAACTTTTTCGCAACCTATCCGGGGAGCCGTTTCGCGGCGAGGGCGGAAATCGGGTATGCCGAGGCGCTCAAGGAGAAGCACGGGAGGAGTGACGCCATCGAGTACCTGGCTGACGCGATGGACCGTTACGACGATGAAGAGAAAGGGCTCCTGAAAGAGAGGATAGAGAGCTTAAAGAGCAGGGTTCCCCTCTCGAAGATAAGAATACCTCGCAGGAGAAGACATCGGTGAGAAACTGCCGCGTTTATCGTTTCACGAGCAGAGCGAAGCTCGAGGACCTGGTGCGGGTGCTCGTGGAGGGAGACATCGGGGGTGAAACGATAGAGGAGATTTCCCACGACATGCTCCGATTCGGCGACAGGGTCGTCGGCCCCGTCATGGATATCCTCGAGAAGACGAACGACGACGAGACGTTCTACCGTCTCACCTACCTTATCGAGTGCCTCCAGGAACCCGCCTTCGTGAGACCGCTCATGAAGCTCCTCTTCACGAAGAGGCTGAAACCTGCCCTGAGGGGGCAGCTCATCAACGTCCTGAACAGTTTCGACGTGGACATTTCTGACACCCTTCTGGGAAGCGGCCCTGTCGGTCCCCGCGAGACGGCGGAGAAGTTTGCCGACCTTGCCCTCAGGGACGAGAACTTTCTCGAGACGTTCCTGGCGGAGTTTCAGGCCTCCGACCTGGAGCATCAGCTGAAGATGGTCAACCGCATCGGGGCGCTCAAGAGCCCCCGGGCCGTCTTCCTCCTCTTCCTCATCGGGTCGATGCGGAGGTCCCCGTCGTCCGTCCAGGCAGTGATGCAGCTGGGGAGAATTCGGGACGGTATCGCCCTTTCAGCCCTCAGGAGGCTCGTCACGAGGACGGGAGAAGAGGAGGTGAGAAAGCAGGCGCTCCGCTCCATCAGGCGCCTCGAACTCCTCGGCGTGAAGAGGGAGAGGAGGTTCTTCAGCTTTCCCGAGGGGCCCATCTACCGCGTGCTCGTGAGCAGGATTGACGGGATGGGGGAGTACACGGTCACGGTTTCCCGTTTCTACGACGAGAGGAAGAACCGGCTGGCGATGTCGATATTCCACATCAACGAGAACCTGGGCCTCATCGAATGTTACGGAAACTTCCGCTCGACCCGGAAGAACTTTGACAGTTCCGTCTCCGGCCTGGTGAAGGCGCGGGTTTCCCTTGACGTTCCCTACGAGTATGGCGTCAGCCTCATCCGGCACGGCCTCTACCTGACGGAACTCCAGGGGGGAGCCTATCCAGCGGAGATGCCCCTGAGAGAGCAGATATTCTCTCCCCGGGAACTCTACCCGGAGAGACACGTCTTCGAGATACCCGGTTTCTCCGAGGAAGAGGTGAGAGACGACCTTACCCTCCTGGAAAAGACGGACCGGCTCATCGACGTGCCCGAGTGCTCCGAGTGGGTCATCTCCTCCCGGAAGACCTTCGACTACGCGGAGGAGATTTTCCGTGCCGGTGACCCCATCTCCGACGAGATTCTCCGCGAGCCCCGGAGGAGGAACCTCCTGAGAAAGTTCATCCGGGAGTGCGTCTACCCGCTGAGGGAGACCATTCGGGAGAGGCTCCTCTTCACGGCTGAGTTGATGGAGAAGGGGAAGAGGTCCCGCAGGCACGTGAGGGCGGTCCTGTGCGCGGCCCTCAACATCGGAGAGGAGGGGAACATCAGCTTCTCCCACCATCCCTTCATCGAGGCCCTGGCGCGGGAATCTCTGAAAGAGGCTGCGGAGTACCTCAGAGAGGGAGCGGACTACCGGGGATTTCTCGATGACTTTGAGGACGAGTGAGGAGGAAAACCGGGTAGCCGTCGTCGGGGCCGGCTCGTGGGGGACGGCCGTGGCGATTGCTCTCGCCCCGCGCTTCGAGAGGGTCACCCTCTGGGCGCGCTCTGAAGGGGTCTACCTCTCCCTCAGAGACGAGCGGGTCAATCGGGTCTACCTCCCCGAATCCCCCATCCCCGAAAACGTTTATCCCACAATGGACCTGGAAGAGGCGGTGAAAGGGGCCGCCATCGTCCTCTTCGCTGTGCCGACCCAGTACACGAGGGGGGTGGCGAGAGAGGCGGGGAGGTTCATGAAGAAGGGGCAGATTGCCGTTTCCCTCTCGAAGGGGATAGAGAACGAAACGCTCCTCACGGTTTCCCGGATACTCGCGGAAGAGCTGCCCGCCGAGGTGGGCGGTGACATCTCTGTCCTCTCGGGCCCGACCTTCGCGAAGGAGGTGGCGCAGGGGAAACCGGCTGCAGCGACAATCGCATCGAAGAGGAGGGAGACGGCATCCTATCTCATCGAGAGGTTGAGCACTCCCGTCCTTCGATTTTACGGAGACACGGACGTCATCGGCGTGGAGGTTGCGGGTGCGGTCAAGAACGTCATCGCCATCGCCACGGGGATGGCAGATGGACTCGGCTACGGGCTCAACGCCCGGGCTGCTATAATCACCCGCGGACTTGCGGAGATACGGAGGCTCGGCGTCGCCCTGGGGGCGGAGAAGGAGACCTTTTACGGCCTCTCCGGGATGGGGGACCTGATTCTCACCTGCACCGGAGACCTGAGCAGGAACAGGACGTTCGGCAGGAGGGTGGGGCAGGGTGAGAAGCCGGAGGAGATTTTGAAGAGTTCCCGGATGGTGGTCGAAGGGGTGAGGACGTCCCTCTCCGTCATGGAGTTGAGGGAGAGGGTTGGAGTGGAGATGCCGATTTCTGAGCAGGTGTATCATATTTTACATGAGGGGAAGGAACCGACCCGTGCGGTGAGGGACCTCCTCTCGAGGACGCTGAAAATGGAGAAGGAGGAGTGAAAGAGGAGATGGAGAATCTCGAGGAAAAGAAACAGAGGGTGAGGGAGCTCCTGAAGGAGAGAGACGCGATTCTCCTCGCCCACAACTACCAGCGCGACGAAATCCAGGAGATAGCCGACTTCACGGGAGACTCTCTCGGCCTGAGCATAGAGGCGGCGCGCTCTGACGCGAAGGTAATCGTCTTCTGCGGTGTCCACTTCATGGCGGAGAGTGCGGCAATCCTCTCTCCGGATAAGACTGTCCTCCTCCCCCGCATCGAAGCCGGGTGCCCGATGGCAGACATGATAACGGGAGAGGACCTGAAGAGGTTCAGGGAAGAACACCCTGATTACACCGTCGTCACCTACGTCAACTCGACGGCTCTGGTAAAGGCGTATTCCGACGTCTGCTGCACGTCCGCCAACGCCGTCTCCGTCGTTCGGTACCTGGACGGGAAGAAGATTTACATGGTGCCGGACCGGAACCTCGCACGCTACGTGGCTTCCCGGACCGGGAGGGAGATAGAGAGCTGGAACGGATACTGCCCCACCCACGACCGTCTCACCCTCGAGGAGGTGATGGAGAAGAAGGAGGAGTATCCCGACGCTCTCGTCGTCGTCCATCCCGAGTGCAGACCGGAAGTGGTGGACGCGGCTGACCACGTTTGCTCTACCTCGGGGATGTACAAATTCTGCCGTGAAAGTTCGGCGAAGCGCTTCATCATCGGAACCGAGATGGGAATCCTCTACCGCCTCAGGAAGGAGAATCCGGACAAGGAGTTTATCCTTGCCTCGGAATCTCTCATCTGCCCGAACATGAAACTGACGACCCTCGACGATGTCATCGAGGCGCTGGAAGAGAACAAATACGTCATCACCGTCCCCGAAGAGGTTCGGGAGAGGGCCAGGAAGGCACTCGACGCCATGCTCGCCATACCCCGGGACGCGTGACGGAGAAGAGGCGACCGACCCGTGGCGCTCGTGAGAGCAGGGAAGGGGAGGCCGGAGCGGATCCTCCCCCGGGAGGGGACCCCCCTCAGGAAAGCTCCAGTTGCGGGGGTGGTCTGCGTCCTTTCCCGGGAAACCGAGCGCGGGAAACCGGCTCTTCTCGTGACAGCGACGCGGGAGGAGGCCCAGGAAGCCGTCGAGGCTGCCCGCCTCTTCTTCCCCGAAGGCGAGGCAGTTTTCTTTCCCCCCATCGAAGTTAACCCTTACGAGGACGCATCCCCGGACAGAGCGGTTACGGCTCAAAGGCTCGGAGCCTTAAGCGCACTTTCTTCCGGTGCAGTCCGACTCGTCGTCACCACGGCGGAGGCTCTCGTCACGTTCACGGTCCCTCCCGATGTTGTGAGGGAAGAGACCGTGACTCTCCGGGTGGGAGAGGAGGTCCCATACGAGGATTTCGTGTCCCGCCTGGTCAGGCTCGGATACGACAGGTTACCGGGGGTGAAGGATCCGGGTGAATTTGCCGTGCGGGGGGGTATCGTGGACCTGTTCCCGCCGGGAAGTTCCCATCCGGTGAGGGTGGAGTTTTTCGGAGATCGGGTGGAATCGCTCAGGATCTTCGATCCGGAAACGCAGAGGAGGGTGCGGGACGTTGAGAGCATTCTGGTCCCTCCTGCCTCTGAAGTGGTGTGGCGGGAGGGGTTGGGGAAGGAGGCACTCCCTCTCTCGCCTGCTCTCGAGGAGTTCCTCAGCGAAGGGGTTCGGTTTCCGGGGATCGAGTTTTTCCTCCCCTGGCTTTACGGCAGGAGCGGATGGCTTCCCGACCACCTCCCCCCTGAAGGGACACTGGTTATTCACGGCGGGACTGAAGCCGAGGAGAGGGTCAGATTCCTGATAGACCTGGCCGAAGAGATACGCCTCAGGAGGGATGACCCGGCGCCGGCCAGGGAAGAACTGTACGGCGGAGGGGCCTCGCTGGAAAATCTCCTGTCCCGGTGGAGGGTCGTCCGGATGGAGGAGTTTCCCCCGCCCGGCACTCCGGAAAAGTTTTTCGGTTTTTCCATCGCCAGGGTCCCCGGCGTGCCCCTCACTCCCCGAAGGGGCCTCCTCCTCAAGGGCTTGAGAGGGCTTCTCCGGAGGGTGCGGGAGAGAGGGGAGCGCCTCGTCATTACCGTCCCCTCATCCTACCGCGTGGGGGTCTACGAGAAAATTCTCGCGGGCGAAGGGGTCTTCCCGGGCATCGCCCACCTCCCTCTTGAAGTTTCCTCCCTGCCGCCGGGCACCGTCTGGGTCGTCCGCGGAGGAGTGAAGGGGGGGTTCCTTCTCGAGGAAGAGGGCCTCATCCTCGTGACTGACCGGGAAATCTTCGGAAAAATCACCTCATTGAGGGACAAAGAACCACCAAAGAGGATAAAAAGGCCCCAGGAGCTCTTCAATATAGGGAAAGGATCCTACGTCGTCCACGAGAAGTATGGAATCGGGATTTATCACGGGTTGAAGAAGATAAAAGTGGGAGATATAGAGGCTGAATGTGCGGAAATAGAGTATGAGGGTGGGGATAGACTTTACGTTCCTGTCGATAAAATCGACCTTGTTCACCCTTACAGTGGGGCAGGAGATTACGTTCCCCCCCTGGACAAACTCGGCTCGAAGAAGTGGGAGAACGCACGCCGGCGGGTGAAGGAGAAAGTCCAGAAGGTGGCGGCCGACCTTCTCGCCATCTATGCCCGGAGGCAGGCGGCTGAGGGATTCGCCTTTGACCCGCCGGATGCCCTCTTTGAGGAGTTTGCCGCCGGTTTTGAATACGAGGAAACGCCCGACCAGGAGAGGGCGATTCAGGAAGTCATCGAAGACATGACGAGTCCCCGGCCCATGGACCGCCTCATCTGCGGGGACGTAGGATACGGGAAAACGGAGGTGGCGCTCCGTGCCTCTTTCCTCGCCGTCTCATCGGGGAAGCAGGTGGCCTTCCTCTGCCCCACGACCGTCCTGGCAGAACAGCATTTCCGCACCTTTTCCCGTCGATTCCGGGATTTCCCCGTCCGCGTCGAGTGCCTGAGCCGGTTCGTCTCCCCGGCAAAGCAGAGGGAGGTCGTCCGGGACCTGAGAGAGGGAAAGGTGGACATCGTCATCGGGACGCACCGTCTCCTCCAGAGGGACGTGGACTTCGCCGACCTGGGACTCGTCATCATTGACGAGGAGCAGAAGTTCGGCGTCGTGCACAAGGAGAAGTTGAAAAACCTGAGGGCACGCGTGGATGTTCTCACGCTGACGGCCACGCCCATCCCCCGGACTCTGAACATCGCCCTCTCCGGCATCAAGGACATGAGCATCATCTCCACTCCTCCCCGCGACAGGCTCTCCGTTCGAACTTTCGTCGTGGAGTTTTCACCTGAGGTTATCCGGGAGGCCGTTGCGCGGGAACTGAGGCGGGGGGGACAGGTTTACTACGTGCACAACAGGATCGAGTCGATCGGCCAGGTGGAGGAGTTTCTCCGGGAGCTCTTTCCCTCCGCCCGCATCGCGGTGGCTCACGGGCAGATGGGGGAGGCGGAGCTGGAGAGGGTGATGAGGGGGTTCTACCGGGGGGAAGTGGACATTCTCCTCTCCACGGCGATTGTCGAGTCGGGCCTGGACGTCCCCCGTGCGAACACGATGATCATCGACCGGGCTCACACTTTTGGCCTGGCCCAGCTCTACCAGCTCCGGGGGAGGATCGGGAGGGACCGCCGGAGGGCCTACGCGTACCTCATCATTCCCCCGAAAAAATCCCTCTCCAGGGAAGCCGTTGCCCGGCTGAAGGCGATCGAAGAGCTCCAGGAACTCGGTTCCGGCTTCACCCTTGCCACACACGACCTGGACATCAGGGGAGCCGGGGAGATACTCGGGCCCCAGCAGTCGGGCCACATAAAGACGGTGGGATACAGCATGTACGTCCACCTCCTCGAGGAAGCGGTGAGGGAACTGAAGGACTCCGGACGGGGCATCTATCCCCTGCCGGACGTGGACCTGTCGATTCCCGCCTTCATCCCCGACGACTACGTTCCCGACCCCGACCTGAGGCTCTCCTTCTACCGGAAGATGGCCTTCATTCGGGAGAGGGAGGACCGCGACGAGGTGAGAGCGGAGATTCGAGACCGGTGCGGGCCCCTTCCGGAGCCTGTGGAGAATCTCCTGAACGTGGCGGCTCTCAGGGCGTCACTCTCTTCTGTGGGAGTGAGGGAACTGAAGCGAAGGGGGAGGAAGATGGTGATATCCTTTCTCCAGGACTCTCCCGTCGACCGCCGGCACATCGTATCCCTCGTGGGACAGAGGGTGAGGAAGGCGGGGTTCGACCGGCGGGGAGGACTCTACTGGGAGACATCTTTCGACGGGAGAAACTTTTCCGTCCTCGCCCGGGAGATAAACGAGGTCATTGGAAAGGAGGTCGTGGAGCTGTGACGCGCCGGATGGGGAGCGCCCTCTTCGTCTTTATTCTCCTCCTTGTGGCGGCCTGCTCGAAGGGACCGGGGGAAAAAAAGAGCAGGCATCCTTCGGAGGTGGTGGTGGCGGAGGTAAACGGGGAGAAAGTCTCCATGGAGGACCTGAAGAGGGAAATCCTCGAAGTCCGGGGGTTTTCCGCCACCCTCGACGTCAAGGAGGCGACGAGGGGAGAGATTATGAAGGCTCTCCAGCGGCTCATCCAGGAGGCCATTATCATCCGGGAGGGGAAGGAGCGGGGGATAACCGTCACCGACAGCGACCTGAGGGAGGCCGTCAGGAAAATTCGGAAGGATTACCCCGAAGGGAAATTCGAGTCCTTCCTCGCGAAGGAGGGGATTGACGAGAAGGTGTGGGAGGAAAAGTTGAGGAGGACTCTCCTTCTCGAGAAGATTTCCGAGGCGGTGAAAAAGGAGACTCCGCCCGTGACCTATCAGGAAATTAAGGATTACATGAGGAAGAACCACGTCTACATCGGGCGGAAGGTGTGGCAACCGAAAAAGTGGCATCTCCGGGAGTACGTCTTTTACACGGAAGAGGAGGCGAGGAGGGCGCGGGACCTCATCTCCGCCCTCGACGGGAAACACGACGAGGAGGTCCTGGAAGCTTCCCGGATAAAGGTGACGATTTACGACCTGGGTTTCCTGACGGAAAAGGAGCTGGGAAAGGGATACTTTAAGGAAATCAAGCACCTGAAGGAAGGAGAGGTTTCCGACGTGGTGAAACTTCCCAGCTCTTACGCGCTCTTTCGCGTCCTGAAAATTACGCCGAAACGGGTCATCTCACGGGCGCAGGCCCTGAAAGAGCTGGAGGGGAAGATTTACAGGTGGAAGCAGGAACGGTATTTCTCCCGGTGGCTTCGGCGGAAGTTCAACGAATCTTCCATCAGGGTGAACGAGGCCGCCCTGTGGAGTCTTGAGGAGGCACCTGGTGAAAAGAAGTAGATTTTCCGTGAAGTGGTTCATCCTTTCGGTGACCCTCCTTTTCTTCCTTGTCCCCCGTGTGGGGGCCGGTCGGGTCGTGGACGGCATCTTCCTCACCGTCAACGGCGAGGGGATAACTTTTTCGGAATTCCGGGAGTTCGTCGCCGGGAGGCTCGGAATTTCGGTGGGCGATGCCGACTCCTACCTGAGGAAGATCGACTCTGAGGAAAAGCTCCGCCCCCTCCTGGACGACTTCATCAACGTTACCCTCGTGAGGGTGAAGCTGAAGGAGCTGGGCGAGAGCGTCAGCGACGAAGAGGTGGAGCGGGTTATCGACGGAATCGTGAGGGAGAACAACATAACGAGGGAGCAGTTTCGGAAAGCCCTCGAGAGAGAGGGCCTCACCTACGAAGGGTACCGGGAGAGATTGAGGGAGGACATGGAGAAGTCCCGGCTCGTCCGCGCCCTCAGGGGGAAGGAAGTCCTCGTGACGGACGACGAGGTGAGGGAGTATTACGTGTCGAACCGCGACAGGTTCCTCGTCGGGTACGAGGCAACCTTTGACCTCCTCTCGGTGAACCTTTCTCAGGCGCGTGACAGGGTGGGACCCGCGGCTCTCCGCGAAGTCCTCGCCCGCCTGGAGGATGCGGCGAGGAAGGGAGAGCACGTAAGTTCCCTGGCGGAGATGCTGAAAGAGAGGGGAATTCAACCCGAGGTTTCTTCCATGGGTCCCGTCGCGGAAGGCGACCTGAGAGGGGAATTGAAGGAGGCCGTGGGGGAACTCCGGCCGGGAGAGACTTCCTCTTCCATCGTGCTCGGTGAGAATCTCGTCTTTATAAGCCTCAGGGAGAAAAAGGGGGGACGTCCCCTCCCCTTCGACGAGGTGAAAGAGAAGATTCGGGAGGAGCTGGTGGGGAAGAGGTCCCTCGCGGCAGTGAGGGAAATCATTAAAGACTTGAGGGAGAAAGCGCTCATCCGGGTGAACCTCTGATGGAGAGAAAGAGAGCCAACAGACCCGTGCTTGCCGTGACGATGGGGGACCCTGCCGGCGTGGGGCCGGAAATCTGCGCGAAGGTTCTCTTTCGTCGGGAGATACACGAGAAGGCGTCTCCCGTCTTCTACGGCTCCCCCCGCGTCCTCGCCGAAGCGGCGGACCTTCTGGGGATAAAGGTGAAGGCGGAAGGAAACTGCCTCGTGTCGGAGGGAGTCCGCATCCCCGTTGTGGCCACGGACGAAGGGCTGGACCTTACCGTGACTCCGGGCCTGCTCACCCGGGAGGGGGCGGTGGCGATGATGGAGGCGGTGAAAAGGGCCGTCGTCGATGCCCGGGAGGGGAGGGTCAAAGGCGTCGTGACCTGCCCCATCAACAAAGAGGGGATTCGCCTCGCCGGACTCGACTACCCGGGGCACACCGAGTTCATCCGCGACCTGACGGGTGCGGAAAGGGTGGTGATGATGCTCGCCGGGGAAAAACTGAAGGTGGCACTCGTCACCATTCACCTCTCTCTGAGGGAGGCCATCGAGAGGGTAACGAAGGAGGCGGTGGCGGAGACGGTGAGGGTCGTCCACCGCGACTTCGTGGAGAAATTCGGAATCGAAAAACCCCGCGTAGCCGTGGCGGGGCTCAACCCGCACGCCGGAGAGGGGGGGCTTTTCGGGAGCGAGGAGAGGGAAATCATCGCCCCCGCCATCGAGGAGGTGAGGGGAGAAGGGATATCCGCGTCGGGACCCTATCCTCCGGACACGGTCTTCTACCGGGCCTACCGGGGAGAGTTCGACGTCGTCGTTGCCCAGTACCACGACCAAGGG
>RFHC01000108.1 GCA_003696505.1 Deltaproteobacteria bacterium | reverse complement strand
GGCATACGTGGGAGCCAGCAACAGAAGGACCCTGAGAAATCAGAGACTCGAGTTTCTCGGAGATTCCATTCTCTCTTACGTCGTGTCCCGCTATCTCTTCGAGTCTTACCCCGACAGAGACGAGGGTTTCCTCTCAAAAATCAGGTCGAAACTGGTGGACAACAGGTTTCTCGCCCGGGTGGGCAGGAGAATGGGTCTTGAAGAGATACTCGCCCAGATAAGGAGGAGATACCGGAAGCGCTCCTCGGGAAGACTTTCCCTCAAGGTGATGGGAGACATCGTTGAGTCTATCGTCGGTGCTCTCTACCTCGACGGGGGGATAGAGACTGCAGAGCGATTTATCCAATCCCGAATCCTGACTGACCTCTCGCGAGTGGAGGACCTGGAGGTGGACTTCAAGACATCCCTCCAGGAGTGGTGCCAGAAGAAGGGGCTTTCCCTCCCCGAATACAAGATTCTCTACTCGAGAGGGCCCGAACACGACAAGTTTTACGTCGTTTCCGTGAGCGTGGTGGGTGTGGGAAGCGCCTCTGGAGAGGGAAGGTCGAAGAAGGAGGCGGAGCAGGAAGCCGCGAGAAAAATGATGGAGAGTCTGGGCAGGTGAAGAAGAAGCGTATCCTCCCGATATTCATTACCCACCGGGGATGCCCAACCCGCTGTATCCACTGCGACCAGGGAGTCATCGAAGGGGTCCCTCCTACCCTGGAAGATGCTTTCTCATCGCTCCGGAGACTTCTCAGACAATGGGAGGGGATACCGGACGAGGTCGCTTTCTACGGGGGTGATTTTGCAGGCCTCGACGCGGAAACGCTGGAAAAAGTTTTGAGTGAATCCACCCGTCTCGTGAGGGAGAAATTCGGCGTTACCCTCCCAATCCGTGTTTCCGCGTCCCCTTTAACCCTGACGGAATCCAAGATTGCCCGACTGAAGAAACTGGGAGTTTCCACCGTTGAAGTGGGCGTCGTCTCGATGGACGGAGAGGTCCTCCACAGGGCAGGAAGGCGGTACTCGCCGAAAAGGGTTAAGGAAGTCCTCCTTGGCCTCAGGGAAGAGGGCTTTAAGGTTGGAGTGCAATTTGTATCGGGATTACCAGGAGATACGATTGAAAAATTCAACTATTCCGTAAAGAGTGTTTTCGCCCTGAAGCCCCACTTTACCCGCCTCTATCCCCTCGTGGTGATAAAGGGGACTCCCCTCGGAGACGATTTCCTCGCCGGCAGGTTTATCCCTCCGGGGCCGGAGTTTCACATCCTCGCCTCAGCACTCCACTCAGCCTGGGCACGGCGATTCCGCGTTTCCGTTGCCCGGGTTGGACTCCACACCCCGTCGAATGAGGGGAAAGTTATTGCCCGTCCCGGGGTGAAGAATATCCGCCAGAAAGGAGAGGGACTCTTCCTCCACTTTCTCCTCTCCCGCCTGAGAGATAAATTCGGAAGCGGGGCGACTCTGAAAATACCCTCTTCCTGGAGGACCATTTTCCGTGAAGGGGAGAAGGCCCTCCGGTATTTCCCCGAAGGGTTTCCCTCCGTGGAAAGCGACGGTGTGGCATTCTCTGACAGGGGATATGAAGGTGTCGTCCTCTCACTTCCCGAAAAAGGAGAACTCCTCGTCGACCCGGGTATACTTGCCGAGGAGTTCTCGAAGGAAGTCACCGTGTGGGGTGCGATGGTATGAAAAAGTCGGGATTCGTCGCTCTCATCGGTCGTCCCAACGTGGGAAAATCCACATTTCTCAACTCAGTCCTGGGACTCAAGGTTTCCATCGTCACCGACAAGCCTCAGACAACGCGGGACAGGATTTCAGGCGTCTACACCGACGAGAGAGGGCAAATTGTCTTCGTCGATTCCCCGGGGATTCACGACCCGAAGGCGGCACTCAACCGGTACATGGTCAGGGAAGCCATGCAGGCAATGGAGGAGTGCGACGTCATCATCCACATGACGGACGACAAGATGTTTCGCTTTCTGGAGGAAGAGGTGCTGGTCACGGAGGCCCTCGCCCGGGCAAAACAGAGAAAAATCTTCGTCATCAACAAGATAGACATGATGACCGTAGCGGACAGGGAAAAGATTCTCGAGTGGATTCTTCCGCGGTGCTCATACGATAAGGTTTTTGACACCAACGCTGTGAACGGATTCGGACTCGAAGACGTGGTGAATTACCTCTTTCAGGTGCTTCCCGAAGGACCTCTCTACTACCCGGAGGATTACGTCACGGACAGGTCCGAGAGGTTTCTCTGCAAGGAAATCATCAGGGAGAAGCTTTTTCAGTCACTCCGGGAAGAGGTGCCCTACAGCGTTGCCGTCCTCGTCGAAGAGATGCGCGACGTGCCGGAGAAAAACATGGTCTACGTGAGGGCAAACATCTACGTGGAAAGGGAGTCCCAGAAAGGCATCGTTATCGGGAAAAAGGGTGAGCACCTGAAGAAAATAGGTCGCCTCGCCCGCGAAGAGATGGAATTCCTCTTCGGGAAGAAGGTATACCTGGACCTTCACGTGAAGGTGGAGAAAGGGTGGAGCAGGAAAGAGTGGGTTATCCGCAGGCTCGGTTACTGAGGGAAGGCGGAGGATGAAGAAGACGTTTCTCGTCACAATCGTCGGCCGGCCCAACGTGGGAAAGTCGACTCTCTTCAACCGGATTGCCCGGAAGAGGAAAGCCCTGACCTTCGGACGCCCCGGCATCACGAGGGACGCCGTTTCCGAAAAGGTGACGGTGGACGGGAAGACCTTTGAACTGGTCGATACGGGAGGCTACATTCCCGAGGCGGAGGAAGAACTGGCTCGGCTCGTCACGGAGCAGGTGGAAAGGGCGATAGACCGGTCAGACCTTATCCTTTTCGTGATGGACGGGAAGGAGGGGCCGACGTCGATTGAGAGGGAAATACTCGAGAGGCTCAGGGAAGGGGAAAAGGAGTTCCTCGTCGTCCTGAACAAGAGCGATTCACGGAAGTTTTCTGAAAACCTCCCTCTCTTCTTCGAAATGGGAGTGGGAGAATTCATCGAGGTTTCTGCGGAACACGGAACAGGTGTGGAAGAAGTCATCCATCAGATTCTCACACGGATAGAGGGCGGAAGTGACGGGGACGAGGAGAAAAGGGCGGAATCGGGGATTCGCGTCGCCCTCATCGGTCGTCCCAACGTGGGGAAGTCGACGCTCTTCAACACCATCATCGGTCAGGAGAGGGTTATCGCAAGTCCCATCCCGGGGACGACGAGGGACACGATCGACGTTGAGGTGGAGGTGGGGGGAACGAAGTTCGTCTTCCTCGACACTGCCGGGATAAGGCCCAGGAGGAAGACGACAGATGCGGTCGACAAAATTACTTCCATCCGCTCAATAAAGTCTATCGGGAGGGCGCACCTGGTCGTCCTCGTCGTCGACTCCACAGAGGGAGTGACCCATAATGACCTGCAAATTCTCCGGTATGTTATCGACGAGGGGAGGGGTGTTGTCCTGGCTGCGAACAAGATGGACCTGATAAAGAGCGGGGAAGTCCCCTCTCTCCTTTCGAGGATGGAAGACGACCTCTCATTTGCTCGATTCGTCCCCATCGTTCCCCTCTCGGCAGTTACGGGGAAAGGGGTGAGAGAGCTTATCAGGGAGATGAAGCGGGTGCACCGGAACTTTCAGAAGAGGGTGAAAACGTCCGAATTGAACCGCCTCGTCGGGGAGAGGGT